>JBJTPC010000285.1:0-3587 GCA_046074905.1 Gammaproteobacteria bacterium | reverse complement strand
TCGCCGAGAACGTCAATTCCATCATCATCGTCGGCGACGCGCTGGCGCGTCCGCTGGCGGAGGCTCTCGAGGCCCATCCCGGTCGCTGGAATCTCGAGCGGCTCGCCATGATCGGTTCCGGCGGGGCGCCGCTCAGCCCGCACCTGCAGGCGCGGTTGTCGGCGCAGTTGCCCAATACGCGCGTGATGACTTCGCTCGGCACGTCCGAGAGCGGTGCGCTGGGGGCGGGAGCGCCGAGTCCCGATGGCATGTTGCGGCTGGCGCCGCGCCCGGACCTCGTGGTGCTGGTCAAGACCGGCGAGGACACGGCGACACCGGGCTGGCGACGGGCGGTGACCGGCGAGCGCGGCATCATCTCCCGCTGGGGCCGTCTGCCACAGGGCTATCTCGGCGATCCGGTGAAGACGGCGGCGACGTTCACGATAGTGGACGGCGTGCGCTATGCGGTCACGGGTGATGAGGGCCGGCTCGAGGATGATGGCGGCATCACGTTGTTCGGTCGCGGCTCCACCTCCATCAACACCGGCGGTGAGAAGGTGCATCCCGAAGAAGTGGAAGACGTGCTCCGCCGTCATGCGGCGGTGCTCGACGCCGTCGTCGTCGGCGGGCCCGATCCGCGCTGGGGAGAGGCCGTGACGGCGTTGGTCCAGGTACGGGAAGCCTCGGTCATCGATGCCGACACGCTGCGCACGCACTGCCGCAGTGCACTGGCGGGCTACAAGGTGCCGAAGCACCTGCTGTTCGTACCCGAGGTGCCGCGCAGTCCTGCCGGCAAGGCCGATTATCCCTGGGGCAAGCGCAAGGCACGCGAACTGCTCGGCCTGGCACCGGCGTGAGCAGAACCCGGCCCGCCAAAGCGCTGGATTACGCGCCACAGGATCCGCCCGCCCACGGCGCGTCCGTGGAGTTCATGCCGGGTCTGCAGTGGTTGCGCTTGCCGGTCCCCGGTTACCTCGACCACATCAACCTCTGGCTCGTCGCGGACCGCCGCGAGGGCTGGTGGCTGGTGGATACCGGCCTCGGCATTCCGGCCGTTCAGGCGGCCTGGGAACCGTTGCTCGAACGGTTCGGCCTGCAGCGCCAGCTGCGTGGCATCCTCGTCACCCATCATCACCCCGACCATTTCGGTCTGGCCGCTTGGCTGGCCGAACGTTGCGGGGTCGAGGTGGCGATGAGTGCTGCCACCCGTGCGGCGGGCGAGCGTGGTTTCCTCAACCTGCTGCGCGAGCGCGTGCCGGCATTTGGTGCCCATTGGGGAGTGGACTATCCGCCCTTGCTGGTCGAGGCAGGAGTGCGCGGTGGCGGCGTGGCGAACGTGGTGATGGGATTGCCGCCCCCCGGACCGGTGCTCGCCGAGGGAGACCGGCATGAGGGCTCGCAGTGGGCGCTCGAAGTGACGCTTCACGACGGCCATGCGGAAGGCCACGCCTGTCTGCATTCGCGCGAGGCCGGCCTGCTGTTCGCCGGCGACGAGTTGCTGCCCAACATCTCGAGCAACGTCAGCCTCTATCCGCAGGGCGGGCTCGATGATCCCCTCGGGGGTCACCTCCGGTCCCTGCAGCGCTTGCGGACGCTGCCAGCCGATACCTGGATCCTGCCCGCCCACGGTCGCCCGTTCCGTGGCCCGGCTGCCCGTCTCGACCAACTCGCCATCGAGCACGACGCGCGTCTGGGCGAAGTGCTGGAATTCACCGGCGAGCCGCGGACCGCGGTCGCCATCGCCGACCAACTGTTCGGCCATCGTCGCCTGCAGGGCATGAACCTGCTGCTGGCGATGGGCGAAACCCTGGCCCACCTGCGTTACCTGGAAGGCACCGGCGCTCTCTTGCGACTGCCGATGCGGGCAGATGCGTCCGCTGGCGCCCGGGCCGACGGATTGCTGTCGCGCTTCGGCGCGCCCGAGCATGCTCCCCGCTTCATTCGCGCGGATCGGTCTGCATGACGCATGACCTCGTCATCCGCGGTGGCCTCGTGGTGGACGGCACCGGCGCGGAGCCATTCCTCGCGGATGTGGCCATCGATGACGGGCGCATCACCACCGTGGGGGCGGTGCCCGGGCGCGGTCGTCGCGAATTCGCGGCCGACGGGCTGCTCGTGACCCCGGGCTTCGTGGACATCCACACCCACTATGACGGGCAGGCGTTCTGGACCTCGCAGCTCGCACCTTCGTCTGCGCACGGCGTCACCACCGTGGTGATGGGCAATTGCGGCGTGGGCTTCGCGCCTTGCCGTGCCGAGGACCGCGACCGGCTCGTGCGCCTGATGGAAGGCGTCGAGGACATTCCCGGGGCCGTGCTTGCGGACGGCCTGCCCTGGGATTGGGAAACCTTTCCCGATTTCCTCGACCGCCTGGAATCCAGACACTTCGATGTCGACGTGGCTACGCAGCTGCCGCATGCGGCGCTGCGCGTCTACGTGATGGGCGAGCGTGGCGCCAATCGCGAGCCGGCCACGCCGGCGGAAGTGACGGCGATGCGCGCATTGGTCCGCGAAGCGATCGCGGCGGGTGCGTTGGGCGTTTCCACCTCGCGCACCATCAACCATCGCACGAGCGACGGACGGTCGACGCCGACGCTCGATGCGGCCCGCGAGGAAATTCTCGGGCTCGCCGACGGGCTGGCCGATGCCGGTGCGGGCGTGTTCCAGCTGGTCTCGGATTTCAGTGATCCGGAAATCGAGCAGCGCCTGCTCGAGGACGTGGCGCGCCGGAGCGGTCGTCCGTTGTCATTCTCGCTGGCCCAGGCCGAGTCGACGCCCGATGGCTGGCGCCACTTGTTGCGCTGGCTGGAGTCTTGCCAGGCGCAAGGCCTCGCGATGCGCGCCCAGGTGTGCGGACGCGGCGTGGGCCTGCTGCTGGGCCTGACGGCCAGCCTGCATCCCTTCCGTTTCCATCCGGCGTATCTGGAGGTGGCTGCCTTGCCGTTGGCGGCGCGTGTGGCGGCGCTGCGTGAGCCGGCCCGTCGCGCGCGCTTGGCCGCAGAGCCCTTGCTCGAGGCGCCGCCCTGGGCGGCGGGCATTCTGGGGCGTTTCGACCGGATGTATCCGCTCGGCGAGAGTCCGGACTACGAGCCGCATCCGTCGACGACACTGGCGGCGCAGGCGGATGCCAGCGGTCGTCCGGTGGGCGAGGTGGTGCTCGAGGCGCTGCTTGCGGAGAGCGGCAACGCCTTGGTGTACCTGCCGTTCGCCAACTATGCCGAAGGCACGCTCGAGCCGGCGCGCGAGATGCTGGAACATCCCTGCACCGTACCTGGGCTGGGTGATGGCGGCGCGCATCTCGGCATGATTGCCGATGCCAGTTTCACCACCTGGATGCTCACCCACTGGGTGCGCGACCGCACGCGGGGTCCACGCCTGTCGTTGCCGTTTGCGGTGCAGGCCATCACTTCGAGAACCGCCGATGCCGTCGGCCTTCGCGACCGTGGTCGCCTGCTGCCGGGCTTGCGGGCGGACGTGAACCTGATCGACCTCGCGCGCCTGTGTCTGCAGCGTCCCGTCATCGACGAGGATCTGCCCGCGGGCGGACGCCGCCTGTTGCAGGCCGCGGCGGGCTACCGCGCCACGATCGTGGCGGGTCAGGTGGTGAC
>JBJTPC010000284.1:0-2255 GCA_046074905.1 Gammaproteobacteria bacterium | reverse complement strand
GTCCGCGCCACCGCGCGCATGGATCAAACCCCCGCCTTCGGTGGCCTGAAACTGGGTAGCCGCGTGCGGCATGCGAAGTTCGGCGATGGCGTGGTGGTGCGTCTAGAGGGGCAGGCCGCACAGGCCCAGGTGGAGGTCAATTTCGAGCGGCTCGGTCCGAAGCAGTTAATGCTGGCCTACGCCAGACTGGAAATCCTCGGGGCTTGAGGAGCGGCTTGAGCCTATACTCGAACCCGTAGTTCTCGGGCTTTGCTTTGCCCGGGCGGCGGTGACCAGGAAGGGTCTGGTTTGGCAGTCAATACCTATCTGTCCACGCGCGAGGCGGCCGACCTGCTCGGCGTCTCGCTCCGCACGGTCCAGTTATGGGTGGAGAGCGGCACGCTCCGCGCCTGGAAGACGGCGGGTGGTCATCGCCGCATCCCGCTCGAATCCGTCAATGCCCTGCTGCGGGAGCGTGCGGCGAGCATCGGCGAGCCGGTGCCCGGGGTTGGCTACGACATCCTGCTCATCGAGGACGACCCCGTCCAGGTGGAACTCGTCCGTGGACGACTGGAGACGCTGGCGTTGCCCGTCCCGGTGCGCCTGCGCGTGTCGATGGATGGCTACCTCGGCCTGATCGCGCTCGGCGAGACGATGCCGGACTTGCTCCTGCTCGACCTCCACCTGCCGCGTCTGGATGGCTTCCAGTTGCTGGCCACCTTGCGCGCCTCGAGTGCCTATGCGGAATTGCCCGTCCTGGTGGTCAGCGCCCTGTCGCCGGCGGAGGTGGCGGCGCGGGGCGGTCTGCCGACCGGTGTGAAGCTGCTGCAGAAGCCGCTCAATCCCATGGCTTTCCGGCAGCACTTGCTCGACCTCATGCCGGGGCGCACCGCGATACACTGTTGATCTGGGCGCCCGCGGGCGCGCTGCTGGAAGCGGGTCGCCGTGAAGATCATCATCCTGGGGGCCGGGCAGGTCGGTCGCACCGCCGCCGCGAACCTCGCGCGCGAAGAGGCCAACGACGTCACCGTCGTCGATGCCGACGAAGACGTGTTGCGGGAATTGCAGGACCGGCTGGACGTGCGCACCGTCGCCGGCAATGCCTGCAGCCCTTCCGTCCTCGATTCCGCAGGCGGCGCCGAGGCCGACATGATCGTCGCGCTCACCAACAGCGACGAGGTGAACATGGTGGCCTGCCAGGTCGCCTGGACGCTCTACCGCACGCCCACCAAGATCGCGCGAATCCGCAATCCCGACTACGTCCGCCGCGAGCAGTTGTTCGGGGAGGGTGGTGCCTTTGCGGTCGACGTGCGCATCAGCCCGGAAACCCTCGTGGTGGACAACGTCGAGCGTCTCATCCGCTACCCCGGTGCGGTCCAGGTGGTGGATTTCGCCGACGGCCGGGTGCGGCTGGTGGCCGTGCGTGCCGCCAAGGGCAGCCCGCTGGTGGGCAGTGCACTGCGCAGCCTGCGCGAGCACCTGCCGAAGACCGATGTCCGCGTGGCGGCCATCTTCCGTGACAACCGGTCCGTGCCCGCCGACGGCGACACGGTGGTGGAGCCCGATGACGAGGTGTTCTTCGTTGCCGCCACGGCCGACATCAAGGCGATGATGCGCGAACTGCGCCGCAACGAGGAGCCGCTCAAGCGGGTGATGATCGCCGGAGGCGGCAACATCGGGCTGCGCCTGGCGCAGGCCCTCGAGGAGAAGAACGAGGTCAAGCTGATCGAGCGCGACCCGCGTCGCGCGCGGCGGGCAGCCGCCCTGTTGCGGCGGACGATCGTCCTGACGGGCGATGCTGCCGACGAGGAACTGCTGCTCGAGGAGAACATCGACGACATGGACGTGTTCTGCGCGGTCACCAATGCCGAGGAGGCCAATATCCTCTCGGCCTTGCTGGCCAAGCGCCTCGGTGCAGCCAAGGTGATGGCGCTGATCAACCGTCCGGTCTATGCCGAGATGATGGAGAACGACCGCATCGACATTGCCATCTCGCCGCAGACCATCACCATCGGCTCGCTGCTCGAGAAAGTACGCCGGGGCGACGTCGTCCGTGTGCACAGCCTGCGTCGCGGCAACGCCGAGGCGATCGAGGCCATTGCCCACGGCGATCCGCGCACCTCGCGCGTGGTCGGCCGGACCGTCGAGCAGGTCCCCCTGCCGCCGGGGGCTTCCATCGGTGCGGTGGTTCGTGGCGATGATGTCATCATGGCCCATCACGACACGCTGCTCGAGGATGGCGACCACGTCATCCTGTTCCTGACGGATCGCCGGCA
>JBJTPC010000283.1:0-4522 GCA_046074905.1 Gammaproteobacteria bacterium | reverse complement strand
GCCGTCGGCTCGAGCACCGAGAACGACTGCACGTCGGTCTGCGCCTGCGAGGCATCGGTCCGGCCCGCCTTGAACGGCACCGTTACCTTGATGCCCGCCGCCACTGCGGCCTGCTCGATGGCGGCATTGCCACCCAGCACGATCACGTCGGCCAGCGAGAACTTCTTGCCACCGGTGGCTTTCGCATTGAAGGCCTTCTGCACGCCCTCGAGCGCGGCCACCACCTTCGCCAACTCTGCCGGGTTGTTGGCAGCCCAGTCCTTCTGCGGCGCGAGGCGCACGCGCGCACCGTTGGCACCGCCGCGCATGTCGGAGCCACGGAAGCTGGCCGCCGAGGCCCAGGCAGTCCGTACCAGTTCCGGTCCGCTCACGCCGGCCGCCAGGATGGCCGACTTGAGCTGGGCGACGTCCGCGTCATCGACCAGCACGTGATCGACCGCAGGCACCGGGTCCTGCCACTGCAGGACTTCCTTCGGCGACTCGCTGCCCAGGTAGCGAGCCCGGGGTCCAAGGTCACGATGGGTCAGCTTGAACCAGGCCTTGGCGAAGGCCAGCTCGTACTCCTTGGGGTTCTTCTGGAAACGACGCACGATCTTGCCGTAAGCCGGGTCCATCTTCAGGGCCAGGTCGGTGGTGAACATGATCGGCAGATGGCGCTTGGTCGGGTCGTGCGCATCCGGAACGAACCGCGCGTTCTCGTTGGTCGGCACCCACTGGATGGCGCCGGCGGGGCTGCCCGTCTGCACCCATTCGAAGGCGAGCAGGTTGTCGAGATACTGCGTCGTCCAGGCGGTCGGGTTCGAGGTCCAGGCGCCCTCGAGGCCGCTGGTGATGGTGTCACCGGCGTTGCCCTTGCCGCACTTGTTCTGCCAGCCCATGCCCTGCTGCTCGACACCGGCGGCAGCCGGCTCGACCCCCAGGCACTTCGCCGGATCGTAAGCGCCGTGCGCCTTGCCGAAGGTGTGCCCACCGGCGATCAGCGCCACGGTCTCCTCGTCGTTCATTGCCATGCGACCGAAGGTCTCGCGAATGTCACGCGCGGCCAGCAGGGGATCGGGCTTGCCGTTCGGCCCTTCCGGGTTCACGTAGATCAGGCCCATCTGCACGGCGGCCAGCGGGCGCTGCAGGTTGCGGTCACCGCTGTAGCGCTCGTCCGCGAGGAACTTGTGCTCGGGGCCCCAGTAGACCTCGTCCGCCTCCCAATCGTCGACGCGACCGCCGGCAAAGCCGAAGGTCTTGAAGCCCATCGACTCGAGCGCGACGTTGCCGGTCAGCACCATGAGGTCGGCCCAGGAAATCTGGCGACCGTACTTCTGCTTGACCGGCCACAGCAGGCGCCGGGCCTTGTCGAGGTTCACGTTGTCGGGCCAGCTGTTCAGCGGCTCGAAGCGCAACTGACCGCCGTCGGAACCACCGCGGCCGTCCAGGGTGCGGTAGGTGCCGGCGCTGTGCCACGCCATGCGGATGAAGAACGGACCGTAGTTGCCGTAGTCGGCCGGCCACCAGGACTGCGAGGTGGTCAGCACCTGCTTGATGTCGGCCTTCACGGCCTGCAGGTCGAGCTTGGCGAACTCGGCGGCGTAATCGAACTGCGTGCCATACGGGTTCGAGCGCTCGACATGCTGCCGCAACGGGCGCAGGTCGAGACGCTCCGGCCACCAGTTCTGGTTCTGCATGACCTTGCCGGGGGCGGCGGCCGGAGCGGCCATCGCGGAAACGGAGAACAGCGCCGCAGCAACGGCTGCGGCGATGAGGGGCGATTTGCGGTTGCGCATGAACAGGACTCCTTGCGTCCAGATAGCCAACGAACGGGCGCTATCTTTGGCGCAAGCGCATCCTCGGGGAAGTTGAATGTTCCTATCCGTTCGATAGGCAACGCGTATCACCGTGTACTGGACGGGACTCATTCTGTCTGTTGCAGCCGCTATCATCCCGCCCATGCAAGCCAAGACGAGCCAATCCCACCCGCTGCAGATCGCGGCCGTCCGTGCCGCCTCGGGCTGCGGGCTGGTCGGTCTGTCCTTCTGTCCCGGGAAAAAACAGCACAGTGCCTTCAGCGGCCTGTGGCATCGCGACCTCGGTACCGACCTCGATGCCATCGCCGCCTGGGGCGCCGCCGCGGTGGTCACGCTGGTGGAGACCCACGAGCTCGAGTTCCTGAAGGTCCCGGAGATGGGACATGAGGTCCGCGCAAGACACCTTGAGTGGTTCCACCTGCCCATCCAGGACGTCTCGACCCCCACCCCCGCCTTCGAGGCAGCGTGGCAAGCGGCAGGTCCACGGCTCCATCGCCTGCTGCGCGCCGGCTTCAACGTCTTCGTCCATTGCAAAGGCGGGCTTGGTCGTGCGGGGACGATCGCCAGCCGCCTGCTCATCGAGCTCGGCATGGCGCCCCGTGCCGCCATCGACGCAGTCCGTGCGGTACGTCCGGGGGCCCTCGAAACCGACGCCCAGGAAAGCTACGCCCTCGCCGTCCGTCCCGTGGCCGAAACGGTCCCGGAGACCAGCGCCACCGCCATCCGTGACCGCGCCCGCGGCGCGCTGATGGGACTGGCGATAGGCGACGCGGTCGGCACCACGCTCGAGTTCGCGGTGCGGGACAGCTACGACCCCCTCACGGACCTCGTGGGGGGTGGCCCGTTCGGCTTGCAGCCGGGCCAATGGACGGACGATACCTCCATGGCGCTGGCGCTCGCCGAGAGCCTGGTCGCCGATCCCGCACTGAACCCGGACGACCTGATCCAGCGCTTCTGGCGCTGGTACCGGGAAGGCGAGTACTCCTGCACCGGGCGATGCTTCGACATCGGCACCACCACCCGCGCTGCCTTGCACCGCTGGCACCAGGACGGGAACGCCTACGCCGGCGACCCCGCTGCCCACGCAGCGGGCAATGGCAGCCTGATGCGCCTGGCGCCAGTGGCGGTCCGGCATTGGCGACACCGCGATCGACTCCGCGATGTCGCGGCCCGCCAGAGCCGTACCACGCACGCCTCGCCGGAAGCCGTGGATGCCTGCGTGATGTACGCCGAAGCGCTGGCGGACGCCATCGAGGGCCGTCCGCACAGCGAGATTCTCCGCGAACGCACCGCCGCCTATGCCGGCCTTGTCGAGCCGATTGCGCGGGGTTCCTGGCGGCGCAAGCCGCGGCACGAGGTGAAGGCCTCGGGCTACGTGGCGCACTCCCTGGAAGCCGCGCTCTGGAGCGTGGCTCGCGGGCCGGACTACCGCTCCGCCGTGCTGTTGGCCGCAAATCTGGGCGAGGACGCGGACACCACGGCCGCCATTGCCGGGCAGTTGGCCGGCGCGATGCATGGCGCCAGCGGTATCCCGGAAGACTGGCTGAGCCGCCTCGCATGGCGGGAGAGAATCGAGACCCTCGCGGAGCGTCTGCTGGCGCCGATCTAGCCGGAGCCGCTGGCGCGGACCCCTGCGTCAGCACCACGGCTCAGACCGGCAGCACCGGCTCCTCGGCGCCCCAACTGAGCACCACGCCGCAGCCACGGGTTTCGGTCAGGTCGATGCGATCCACCTGCGGAAGCGGCTCGGCTACCTGCTCGCGGATCCAGGCGGCGAGGCTGGCTGCATCCGGCTGGAAAACCGACGGATCGGTCCCCGCCAGCTCGTGCAAGGGACGGTGATCAAGCAGGCGGAACGTCGGACCGAACAGTTCCTTCACGTCGCCGAAATCCATCGTCCAGCCCATCACGGTGTCCAGCGGCGCATTCAGGTGCAGGCGCAGCGTGTAGGTATGGCCGTGAATGCGGCGGCGCGGGTCGCCCTCGGGCGCGTGGCGCAGCACCAGTGCGCTGTCGAGCGTGGTTTCCTTCCAGATACGGAAATGCGTGCCGTCGTAGTTGGCACCGCACTGCGCGGTTTCGTAAACGGTCACCCAGCGCAGCTCCGGCAAGCCAGGCTTCAGGCGCTGCCACAACCAGGCGGCGAACATCTCGCTGGTCGGGATTTCCAGTCCCGGAATGTCGTTGAGACAGGCGTGGTCCAGCAGGGCCTGCAGGGGTGCCCAATGGGCGTCCAGCTCGTCGTAATCCGTGCCGAGCGCACGGCCGGCCACGTCCTGCTGCACGTGCAGGATCACCTCGAACCCGTGTCCATGCATGCGCCCGCACTTGTGCCCTGCGGGCACGTTGGGCAAGCGATGCGCGGACTGCAGGCGGTAGCGGCGCCAGACCAGCGCGCGCTGCCGCGAATCCAGATCCACGCCCTCGTCCAGGGTGCTCTGGATGCCGAAGGTAGCCTCGGCCGGCAAGTCCATCCGCGCCCGCAGCCAGCGGGCGAGGTTCTCGTCCGTGGGGCAGTCGATGAGTTCATTGAGGTCGCGATAGTCGAGTGGCGCCACGGAAGCGGCGAGGCAGTCGCGAAGACCGTCCACCTCGCCCCCCGGAAAAGCCGCCCAGCCCGCGGGCAGCGGCGTGCGTACGCGCGCGATATAGCCATGGCCATGCACGCGGCGCGAGCGATGTCCTTCAGGGAGGAGGTCGATGTGGCAGGCAGCCTCGAACGGAGC
>JBJTPC010000282.1:0-2802 GCA_046074905.1 Gammaproteobacteria bacterium | reverse complement strand
CCGATGCTGCCGGTCACGCACGGGGTGGCTTTCACCCGCCTGCACGTCTGGCTGTACACGGTGCTGCTGTGCATCGTCACGCTGCTGCCTTATCTCACCGGCATGTGCGGGCCGCTCTACCTGGCGGCGCTGGTGCCGCTGAACGCCGTGTTCCTCTGGTACGCCTGGCGCATGTGGCGCCCACCGGTGCAACCGCATCTGCCGATGGCGACATTCCGCTACAGCATCCACTACTTGATGCTGCTGTTCGCTGCCCTGCTCCTCGACCACTACCTCTACTGAGCGCCGACCGCACGGTCACCCACGAAGGGGTTGGTCCGCCGCTCGGCCCCGAAGCTCGAGGTGGGGCCGTGACCAGGCACGAACCGGATGTCATCGCCCCGCGGAAACAGCTTCCCGCGGATCGAGGCGACGAGGTCCGCATGGTTCCCGCGCGGAAAATCCGTCCGTCCGATCGACCCGGCGAACAGGACGTCGCCCACGAAGGCGATCCGGGTCGGCTCGTGGAGAAAAACCACGTGCCCCGGTGTATGTCCGGGGCAGTGCACCACGCTGAAGGTCAACTCGCCGAGGGTCACCTCGTCCCCGTCCTCCAGCCAGCGGTCGGGCGTGAAGGCTTCCGCGGGCGGGAAACCGTAACTGCGCGCGTTCTCGGGGAGCTGGCGGATCCAGAAATCGTCCTCGCGGTGCGGACCCTCCACCGGCACGCCGGTCACGGTACGAACGGCTACCGTCCCGGCGCAATGGTCGAGGTGGCCGTGGGTCAAGAGCACCTTCTCCAGCGTGAGTCCACGCCGGGCCACCTCCGCCAGCAGGGCGTCGACCTCCCCGCCCGGATCGACCAGGGCGGCACGGTTCGTGCGGGTGCACCACACCAGGGAACAGTTCTGCTGGAACGGGGTGACCGGCAGGATGACGACGCCGAGCGGCGCAGGAGGATTCGCGGCAGCGGTATTCATGCCGACGATGCTACCGCGGCTGGCGGTCCAGCCAACCGAGCAACCGCCGTACCAGCGAGACCACCACCGCCCCGCGGGCGAGATAGCGCAGCGCCCGCGCCGGCTTCAGCAGCATCAGCACGGCGGCAGCCGCCGCCACCAGGACGGGCCGCTGCGTGACCGAACGGGCCAGGCCAACGGCGGAATCGACCATCGCGAAGCGCTCCCGCAAGGCAGTCCCTTCCACGAGCAGGGCCGTGCGCAAGCGTTCGCTGCGCGCCAGCAGGACCTCGCGGCGCTGGTGCAACTCGACGCGGCGGCTCACAGCCCCTCTCCGGGGCTGCCTGCGGGAGCCCCCGGCGAGCGGCTCCCGGCCAGCGCGGCTTCGTCACGCGCCAGTTCACCGCGGGTGGCGGCGAGAAATGGCGGACGGTTGCGCCACTGGCGTCGGACGCCGAGCCAACCGGCGAGGGCGGCGAGGGCGAAACCGGCCGCCGCCGCCCCGGCCACCAGCGCAGGATGGCTCTCGCGGAAAGCGAGGATGAGGGTGGCGGCACCAAGCGCGAGTGCCAGCGCCGTGGCAAGCAGCGCCGCCATGGCCCACAGCAGCAGGCGTGCGACCCGGTGCAATTCCTCCTCGAGTTCCGTGGCCACCAGTTCGGCACGGGTTGCCAGCAACGCCACCAGCGTGGCCAGCAGGCGCCGCAGCGAGTCGAGCACGCTGCCGGCCGGGGTGTCGCTCACGATGCCGTTCCGTCCATGCCGTTTCTCCCTGCGTGCCTGCGGACGCGCCTACTTGCGTGCCACCAGCATACCGGCCAGGAAGGCGACCCCGGCGGCAATGCCCAGCGACTGCCAAGGATTGTCGCGAACGTAGCGGTCGGCCTCGCGGGCAGCTGCCCGGGCCTGGGCAGCGACATTGCGCTCGAGTTCGCCGATCCGCTCACGCGCCTGCCGGACCGAGGCCTCGGCCTGGGTCCGCGCCTCCTGGACCCGCTCGCCGGCCTGACCGGCAGTGGCGCGCAGCAGGGCCTCGGCATCCTGCACCACGGTCCGCAGGTCCTGCAGCAGCTGGTCGGTGGAAATCTGGCTGTTCACGGCATCGCTCCTTCGGCCATCCTGGCCGCGTGTAGGGATTGTGGAGCCTATACTGCGGATTGCCAGCCCTCGGTGGGGCAACCTACGGAAAACACTGCCATGGCCTACGACCCGGACAACCTGTTCATGCGCATCATCCGCGGCGAGCTCCCCTGCGTGAAAGTCCACGAGGATGCCGAGGTCATCGCCTTCATGGACATCATGCCGCAGTCGGAGGGGCACACCCTGGTGGTCCCCAAGGTGGCCGGCGAGAACCTGCTCGACACCCCGCCGGCCTCCGTGGCGGCCGCCGTCGCGGTGGTGCAACGGATTGCAAAGGCGGCGCAGCAAGCGTTCGGCTGCCCGGGAGTGATGGTGGCCCAGTTCAATGGCGCCGCCGCCGGACAAACGGTTTACCACCTGCACTTCCACGTGATCCCGCGCTGGGTCGACCGCCCCTTTGGACTGCATGCCCGGGACCGCGCCGATCCGGCCGAGCTGGAAGCGGCCGCGCGCAAGCTGCGGGCGGTGCTCGGTCCCTGAAAAAAATCTCGGTGCGGCACGGGTGGCTTCAGGCTCGCGCCCCGCTCCGTCCGCCGAGGGCCCGTCCTGCACAAATTAGTTCCCGCGTTAAGTTGCATACAGTGTTTCATTCAACTGAAACCTGTGGCAGCATCGGGATATTGCGGGCGCTTTCGGCGTTGCGCATTTACAACATCCGGGGAGATTGCCAACCATGTCCAGCCGTCGTCACCCCCAAGCCTCCGTGCTTGGTGCGTGCATCCTC
>JBJTPC010000281.1:0-2846 GCA_046074905.1 Gammaproteobacteria bacterium | reverse complement strand
CATTCGTCGCATAGGGCAAGGGCGCGAAGGCATGGGGTCCGGCGGCGGCCGCAGGCGCGGCGGCAGCTTGCGTGGCCCAGAGTACGGCGGTGCCCGCCATGGCGCCCTTGAGGAAATCGCGTCGGTCGGTCATCGGGGAGGCTCCTCAGCAGCGACGGAAGGCCGCATGCGCGGCGCGCAGGGTTTCCGTCAGGGTGGTGTCATCGTGGGCGGCGGAGACGAACCCCGCCTCGTAGGCGGAGGGCGCCAGATAGACGCCCGCATCGAGCATCGCGTGGAAAAAGCGACGGAACCGTGCCGTATCGCACCGCTGGACATCGGCGAACGACGTGATCGTGCGCTGCTCCGTGAAATAGAGCCCGAACATCCCCGGCACCTGCGTGGTCACGAAAGGCACGCCGGCGGACTTCGCCTCGGCCTCCAGCCCGGCGCAGAGATCCTGCGTGAGACGGGCGAGGCGTGCGTGGAATCCTGGAACGGACAGCCCCTCGAGCGTGGCCAAGCCGGCCGCCATCGCCACCGGGTTGCCGCTCAAGGTACCGGCCTGGTAGACCGGGCCGAGGGGCGAAAGTCGTTCCATGATGTCCCGGCGGCCGCCGAACGCGCCCACCGGCATGCCACCGCCGATCACCTTGCCGAGCGTGGTCAGGTCCGGGCGAAGACCGAAGTGCTCCTGGGCACCACCCCTCGCCACGCGGAACCCGGTCATCACCTCATCGAAGATCAACACGGTGCCATGGCGCGTGCATTCCTCGCGCAGCGCCTCCAGGAAGCCCGGTGCGGGCAGCACGCAGTTCATGTTGCCGGCGACTGGCTCGACGATGACGGCGGCGAGGGTGGCCCCTTCCGCGGCGAACAGTTCCCGTACCGCGGCCGTGTCGTTGTAGGCCAGCGTCAGGGTGTGCTGCGCGAGCTCTGCCGGGACACCTGGCGAGGTGGGCACGCCGAGGGTCAGGGCGCCTGAGCCGGCCTTGACGAGCAGCGAATCCGAATGGCCGTGGTAGCAGCCCTCGAACTTCAGGATCCGGTCGCGCCCGGTGAAACCACGAGCCAGCCGGAGCGCGCTCATCGTCGCCTCCGTGCCGCTCGAGCAGAAGCGCACCAGGTCCATTGACGGCACGCACTCGAGCACGCGCTGCGCCAAGGTGGTTTCGGCCGCGGTCGGTGCCCCGAACGAGAGACCGTTGGTCGCGGTGTCCTGCACGGCACGGATGACCTCCGGATGCGCGTGACCGAGGATCATCGGACCCCAGGAGCCGACGTAGTCCACGTAGCGGTCGCCGTCCTCGCCCCAGACGTACGGCCCGGCCGCGCGCGCGAAGAACACGGGATGCCCGCCGACGCTGCGAAAGGCGCGGACGGGCGAGTTCACGCCACCGGGAATCACGGCGGCTGCGGCCGCGAACAGCGCGGAGGAGCGTGGACGGACGTGGAGCGGTTCGGTCATGGGATCTTCCGGAGAGCAGGAAAGGGCACGGGACGTCATGGCATTGTAGTGCCTGCCTCGGCGCGGTCGACGTGAACCAAGTTGACGCTCAGGGCACCCATTCGACGGCCGTTTCGATTGCGCCGTCGTCCCGAAGTTCCAGCCAGCGCCACCCCGGACCCCGGGTGTCGATGGCGAAATCGTCGCTGTGCGGCAGGAACTGCAGGCAGGTCGAGGGGGTGCCCATCAGCCGTACCGGGCCGCGCCAGCCGTCATACGCCTGATGGGCGTGTCCCCACAGGACACCACGCACCTGCGGATGGGCTGCCACCAGCTCCCAGAAATCCGCAGCATCGACGAGACCGATGGCATCCAGCCAGGCGCTGCCAAGCGGCACGGGGGGATGGTGCATCACCAACAGCCATGGCGCATCGGGGGTCCCTGCCAGCGCCGTGGCCAGCGCGGCCAGTCGGGCCGGACCGAGTTCGCCCTCGACCCGTCCGGGCGCCTGGCTGTCCAGCATCGCCACGTGCCAATGGCCGCAGCGATGGAAGCCCGGACCGGTGAAGGGAGCCGTGCCGCATGCGGCAGCGAGCGCGGCTGCGTCGTCGTGGTTGCCGGGGACGACGAACACCGGGACGGGCGAGTCCACGAACAGCTCCCGCACGTGCCGGTAGCCTCCGGGGTCGTCATGGACGATGTCCCCGGTGAGAAGCACGGCGTCCGCAGCCGGATGGCACGCGGCATCCTGCAACGCGGAAACGAACGAGGGCAGCGTGGGCTGCCCTCGCAAGGCACCGGTCGCCGCGGCGACAAGGTGTGTGTCGGTGACGTGGTGCAGGCGCACCGGCGACACCTTCAGGATGGCCGCGGGGTCAGTACCGGTAGGTATCCTGCTTGTACGGGCCCTGCTGCGGCACGCCGATGTAAGCCGCCTGCTCCTCGCTGAGCTCGGTGAGCATCGCGCCCAGCTTCGTCAGCTGGAGGCGGGCGACCTTCTCGTCGAGGTGCTTGGGCAGGACATAGACCTTGCCGACCTCGTAGAAGTCCTTGTGGCCGTACAGCTCGATCTGCGCAATGGTCTGGTTGGCGAAGGAGCTGGACATGACGTAGCTCGGGTGGCCCGTGCCGCAGCCGAGATTCACGAGCCGGCCCTTGGCGAGCAGGATGATGCGCTTCCCGTCAGGGAAAATGACGTGGTCGACCTGCGGCTTGATCTCGTCCCACTGGCACTTTTCCTCGATCGCCGCGACATCGATCTCGTTGTCGAAGTGACCGATGTTGCAGACGATGGCCTGGTCCTTCATGCGGGCCATGTGGTCGTAGGTGATGACCGACTTGTTGCCCGTGGCGGTGACGAAAATGTCGGCCTTGTCGGCGGCATAGTCCATGGTGACCACGCGGTAGCCTTCCATCGCCG
>JBJTPC010000280.1:0-2061 GCA_046074905.1 Gammaproteobacteria bacterium | reverse complement strand
TGGCATCGAGGTCGGCATCCCACGCCTGGACGTTCGTGCCGACGGTCAGTCCCAGGTTGGTGCGCGCTGTTGCGGCATCGGTGGCGCCGGTACCGCCAAGGGAAACAGGCACGCTTGCCAGTTCTTCGATGGTGCCTGTCGCGGCGGTGGTCCGCCCCAGGACGCGGGCGGTGGTCATCGTGAGACCGGAGCCCGTGACAGCACCCGAGCCAGCGGCAGCGAGGTTCGTCCGTGCATTGGCCGCCGTAGTGGCGCCCGTGCCGCCCTGGGCCACGGACAAGGCCGTCGTGAGGCCCGAGAGCGATGTGATATCGCTGTTCGCGCCCGCCGTCGCCGCGCCCAGGTTGGTGCGGGCCGTGCCCGCGACGGTAGCGCCAGTGCCGCCATTGGCCAGTGCCAGGGTGCCGGCGAGCGTGACCGCCCCGGTGGTGCCCGTGGACGGGGTCAGGCCCGTGGTGCCGGCCGAGAACGACGTGACGGCGGTCGTGAGGTAGGTCGAGGTATCCAGGGACCACACATTTGCGGCGGTCTTCTTGAGGAGGCCGGATGTGCCGGCCAGGGAAGCGATGGCATCGAGATCGGCATCCCACGCCTGGACGTTGGTGCCTATGGCGAGGCCCAGGTTGGAGCGCGCGCCGGCCGCTGTCGAGGCCCCGGTGCCGCCATACGCGCCAGCCACAACCGACGCCTGCCACGTCCCGGTGCCCACCGTGCCCAGCGTGGTGATCGAGGTCGCGCCCGTGTAGCTGCCCAGTATGAAGCTCAGCACCTGCGTGGCCGTCGCCTTGCGGCTGGAGAGGGTGCCGCTGCCCTGCGACACTTCGAACAGATCGCCGACCGCGACGGAGGACGCGGCCGGAAGATCGCTGATCTTGATGTTTGCCATAGCAACGGGCCCCAGGCTCAGGCCAGCGTGACGCTGAGGGCACCAATGGCGATGGTGAGGCTGTCACCCACGGCGATGGCCTTGGCGTCGGTGAGCGGGCCAGCCCACAGGCAGTTGCCGCCCGAGCTGGCATCGAAGATCGCCACACTCGCCATCGTGCCCCAGGCACTGGTGGTGTTCGGCCCGAAGGTGATGGCACCTGAGTTCGTGGCCGTGTCGGCGGTCACTGTGAACGATACAGCCTGGCGGGCATAGCCGTTTCCGCTGGGCTCGCCGGTGAGGGTGATGTCGGTGTTGCCGGTGCCGACGCCGAGATACCAGGCCGTGGGCCGCGTGATGGCGGTGGTGGTGAGCTGCCAGACGAGCAGCTGGTTCTCGCCGTAGTCGGTGAGGTTGTTTGGCATGAGAGCCTCCGTCCAGGGGATGCGGCGTCGTCACGACGCTGCGGAGCCGGCCACCCGCCGGCAGGGGAGTCAGTAACCGACGGCGAACCAGTTGAATGCGACGTTTGTGGTGGAACTGCCCCAGACCGCGAAGCCGGCGGCGGTTGTCGCGCCCAGGATCAGGGCGTCCTGCGTCGAGGAGTTGCCGCCCGCCGAGATCGTCAGCTGCACGTTCAACGTGGCGACAGGGAACGCGGCCGCGTACGTCACCGAGCCGGATCCGCTCGTGACGGAACCTGTGCCCCATTTCATCTTGAAGGCGCTGGGGAACTCCATTGCGCCGGTGGTTCCCCAGGTGGGAGAGAATTGGTTGGTGACGACGGCCTGGTTGAGACCGGTGCCGGGCGAGGTGATGACGTTCCCCGAGACGGTCATGTTGCCGGTCACCAGGCCATTGCCCGTGACACTGGCGCCGCCTCCGGTCACCGTCAGGCCGCTGTTGACAAACATGGTGCCGGTGACGGTGGCGTTGCCCGTTACCGAGGCGCCACCGCCGGTTATGTTCAGGCCGCCGGTGAGCGTCATGCGACCATCCGTCTCCAGCACCGGCAGGCGGGCGGCGGAGGGGGCGAGGAAGAGGAAGTTCGGCCCTGCGCCCCAGGTCACGGCCGTGGCGCCGCCGGTATTCGTGCGGTGGATGGTGTCGCGCGTGATCTGCGACGTGGCCGAGGTGAACACACCCTCGCCGACCTCAAACAGTGTCGGTGCCGTCTGGCTGTTCACGGCGACGTA
>JBJTPC010000279.1:0-3482 GCA_046074905.1 Gammaproteobacteria bacterium | reverse complement strand
GGAATCGGCTCATGCCCATGTTCATGAGCATGGGCATGGGCATGATCATGAGCATGAGCATGCCCATGCGGCGCGCCGGCAGCCGTTCCCGACGACGACCGGCGCCGGCGCCCGTCATGAACCGGATTACTCGCGGCAGATGGCGCTTCCCGAAGTCGGGCCGGCGGGGCAGGCAAGACTCGGCGCCGCACGCATCCTGGTGGTCGGCTGTGGCGGCCTTGGCGTTCCAGTCGCCACGTACCTCGCCGGTGCCGGCGTCGGCTCGCTGACGCTCGTCGACCCGGACGTGCTCGAGGCCAGCAATCTCCATCGGCAGATTGCCTACGCGGCCGCGGATTGCGGTCAGGCCAAGGCGCTGCTGCTGGCCGCGCGCCTGCGCGCCCTCAATCCCGCACTGGGGCTGCATACGCACGTCGAGTCGGCCGATGCGGCCTTGCTGGACACGCTGGTACCGCGCCACGATGTCGTGGTCGACTGCACCGACCGGCTCGGCGTGAAGTTCGCCCTGAACGATGCGGCGGTCCGGCATGGGGTTCCTGCCGTCCTGGCGAGTGTGCATCAGTACGAGGGCCAGCTGCAGGTGGTGCGTCCCGGCGGCGCCTGCCTGCGCTGCGTCTGGCCACAGGCACCGCGCGACGGAGTCGTGGGCAATTGCGCCGAGGCCGGTGTCCTCGGTCCGGTACCCGGCATCCTCGGTACCTGGCAGGCATTCGAGGTGCTGCGATTGCTGCTCGGCCTGGAGGCCCTCCCGGAGGGCGTCCTGACGCTCGACCTGCTGGGCGGACAGAGCCGCTTCCTGCGGGCACGCCGCGCCGGCGACTGCCCCGACCATGCCGGGTATCGGCACGCGGAGAGCGCTGCGCCGCTGGAACTGGACAGCCTCGATGACGCGCTCGGTCGCGGCCTGTGCGTGATCGATGTCCGGGGCGAGGCCGAGATTGCCCTCAGGCCGCTCCGCGTGCCCCACCATGCGGTGCCACTGGAGCAGCTGCTCCCGGATCTGGCGCGCTTGCCCGCGTCCCCGGCAGGCTGGCTGTTCGTCTGCGTCCGTGGCGTCCGCAGCCGTTCCGCCGCGGAGGCCTGTCGCGAAGCCGGACTCGCCCGGGCGTTCTCGCTGCGCGGTGGGCTCGGCTAGACCACCGGGCCAACTTCAGACAGGGCGGATCTGGCCCGTACCCCTCACCACGTACTTGTAACTGGTGAGCTGCTCCACGCCGACCGGTCCGCGGGCGTGGAAGCGGTCGGTGGAGATGCCGATCTCGGCACCGAAGCCGAATTCCCCGCCGTCCGCGAACTGCGTCGAGGCGTTGTGCAAGACGATGGCGCTGTCGACGAGGGCGAGGAATCGTTCGGCAGCAGCGCTGTCGTCGGTGATGATGCTTTCCGTATGACCTGAACCGTGCGCGCGGATATGCGCCACGGCGTCTTCGAGTCCCTGCACTACCCGCACCGCCAGGACAGGGGCCAGGAACTCCTGACCGAAATCGGTCGTGGTGGCCGCGATGATGCGTGAATCGTCGCCCTGGCAGGCCGCGTCGCCACGAACCTCGCACCCTGCCTCCAGCAGGGCCGTCAGCAGCGCCGCTCGCTCCGTCACCGGCCATGCCGCGTCGATCAGCAAGGTTTCGGCGGCACCGCAGACGCCCGTACGGCGCAACTTCGCATTCAGCACCACTTCGCGGGCCATCGCCGGTGCTGCCGCTGCATGGACGTACACATGACAGATACCGTCGAGGTGACCGATGACCGGGACGCGCGCCTCCTGCTGGACCCGCGCCACGAGACTCTTGCCCCCGCGGGGAACCACGACATCCACCAGTCCACGGGCCGCGAGCAGGGCACCGACCACGGCACGATCGCGCGTCGGCACCAATTGCACCGCGCCGGCGGGAAGCCCGGCGGCCAGCAGTCCCTCCACCAGACACCCATGCAGCGCCGTCGAGGAGTGCAGGCTCTCGCTGCCCCCGCGCAGGATGGCGGCGTTGCCACTCTTGAGACACAACGCACCGGCATCGACCGTCACGTTCGGCCGACTCTCGTAAATGATGGCAATCACGCCGAGCGGCACCCGTACACGCTGGAAACGCAGGCCGTTCGGACGGGTCCACTCCGCCATCACCGCGCCCACCGGGTCCGGCAGCGCAGCCACCTGCTCCAGTCCCTGCGCAATGCCCTCGAGACGCTGCGGGTTCAAGGCGAGGCGGTCGAGGAGCGCCGCCGACAGCCCCGTCTCGCGGGCGGCCGCCAGGTCGTGGTCGTTGGCGGCCAGCACCTCGGCGGCCCGCTTGCGGATCGCCGCCGCTGCCGCCCGCAAGGCACCATCCTTCTGCTCGCGGGTCGCGGCCGCGAGAACCGGCAGCGCCGCACGGGCCACCGCTCCCCACTCGGCCACGAGGCCGGCGGCCTCCACGCTGTCCATGGCCGGGCGAGTCATCCGCGTGGCTCCCGTCCTGTCTTCTCCAGCATCACCAGGTCGTCACGGTGCACGAGCTCCTCGCGGCCGCGGAATCCGACCAGCCCCTCGATGTCGGCACTCTTGCGGCCGCGGATACGCTGGGCATCTCCGGCGGAATAGGCGGCGATACCGCGGGCGATCTCGCGGCCGTCCGGATCCAGGATGCTGACCGCATCGCCGCGCTCGAACTTGCCGATGACGGCCACGACCCCCGCAGGCAACAGGCTCTTGCCGCGTCCGAGCGCCGCGGCCGCACCGGCATCCACGGCCACCTTGCCGGCCGGCTGCAGGGCACCGGCAATCCACTGCTTGCGTGCGGCACGGGGAGTCGTCGTCGGCAGGAACCAGGTGCAGCGCTCACCCTTCTCCACGGCACGCAGCGGATGTTCCACGCGACCGCTGGCAACGCACATGGCACAACCCGCCTCCACGGCGATGCGCGCTGCCGCCACCTTGGTGGCCATGCCGCCCGAGCCGACGCCGGAGGTGGGTCCGGTCGCCATCGCCTCGATGGCGGCAGAAATCTCGCGCACCTCCGGAATGAAGCGGGCGTGCGGATCCTTGCCCGGATCGGCCGTGTAGAGCCCGTCGATGTCCGACAGGAGCACCAGGCAGTCGGCGCTGGCCATCTGCGCCACACGGGCGGCGAGTCGGTCGTTGTCGCCGTAGCGGATCTCCGCGGTGGCCACCGTGTCGTTCTCGTTGATGACCGGGATCGCGCCGAGTGTCAGCAACGTGTCCAGCGTGCGCCGGGCGTTGAGGTAACGCCGGCGCTGCTCCGTGTCATCCAGCGTCAGCAGCAACTGCGCGACCTGCAAGCCCCGCGACTCGAGGACCTCTTTCCAGGCATGCGCGAGGCGGATCTGGCCGACGGCAGCCGCCGCCTGGCTCTCCTCCAGGCGCAACTTGCCGGCGGGCAGCCCCAACTGGCGCCGACCGAGGGCGATCGCACCGGAAGAAACGAGGATTACCTGGGCGCCGCGCTCGCGCGCCGCCAGCAGGTCGTCGGCGAGGGCCTCGAGCCACT
>JBJTPC010000278.1:0-3795 GCA_046074905.1 Gammaproteobacteria bacterium | reverse complement strand
CAACGGCCGGGTGCACACCGTGTCGTCATCGACGCTCGCCCGTGCGACCCCTCGAGTCCTGGCTGGCATCGCGGCCGTCTGCGCGATCCTGCAGGCACCGGATCGCTGAACGCGGAGCGGTTCAGGCCTTGCGGAGGTAGGCGCCCTTCGCCGTGGGGTCCTTGATCATTGCCGGCAAGGCGGCGACACCGTACCCCCCGGGCCGTCGCTCCTCAGGCTGCGGCCAGGGTCGGAGCCATCGCGACCAGCTCGGCGAGACGACGGCGCTGCTCGCGCAGGGCCTCGACGATCTCCTGGGAGCGCTGCCGGAAGCGGGTGAGATCCTGCTGGCGCAAGTCCATCACCCTCGACCACTCGGCCAGCGTCGCACGGAAGGCATCCACCTCCTGCTGGACCTTGGCGCGTAACGGCGCCGCCAGGCGGGAGAGGCACTCGCTGACATCCGTGCTCGTGGCAGCCGCACGGATGCCGAGGTGCCGCAGCTGCATCTCCACCACCGCGCGCTGGATGGCAACGTCCGGGGTACGCCGCAGTCCGTGCGCGAGGCCCAGTTTCGACAGGCTCCAGATCAGCCACTTGGTCGGATCCCACTGCCACCAGCGAATGGCGTTGCGGTAGTCGTGCAGGAAGTGGTGGTGGAAGTTGTGGTAACCCTCGCCGTAGGTGAGGAAGGCGATGATCGGGTTGTCCTTGGCAGAGTTGCCCGCGTTGTACGGCTGGCTGCCCCACATGTGGGCCAGCGAGTTGATGAAGAACGTCACGTGGTGGCTGACCACGAGACGCAGTACGCCGGCGAGCAGCAGCATGCCCCACACGTCACCCGTGACCAGGCCGAGGAGCAGCGGGATGCCGACATTGGCGAGGACCGTGAGCAGGTAGTAATGGCGATGCTGGAAGGCCAGCATCGGGTCCTTTTCAAGATCCTTGACGAGAGAGAAATCCGGTTCGGCGCTCGGATAGTTGCGCAGCATCCAGCCGATGTGCGAATACCAGAACCCGCGACCCGCCGAGTACGGATCGCGCTCGTTGTCGTCGCAGTGACGGTGGTGGACGCGGTGATTGGCACTCCATACCAGCACGCTGTTCTGCAAGGCCATCGTCCCGAACACCAGCAGCGGCAGCCGGACGATCCAGTGGGCCTCGTAGGCGCGGTGCGACCACAACCGGTGATAACCGGCGGTGATCGACATCCCGTTGGCGCCGATCAGGAACACGGCGCAGAGGACCGTGGCCAGTGGATACCCGTGGACGAATCCGTACCAAGGCACTACCGTCAGCGATACCAGCAGGGTGGTTACGAAGACAATCGAGGCCGGCCAGTTGATCGGCATGCGTGGGGCGCGGGCAGCATTGGACATCAGACTTTCACCACTTTCTGGGACGACAGGGGGAGGGCACGGATACGGCGGCGGGTGGCCGCATGGATGGCATTGCACAGGGCCGGAGCGACCAGGGCCACCGACGGCTCACCGATACCTCCCGGCGCTTCGTTGCTGGGCAGCAGATGGACGTCGATCGCGGGGGTCTCGTTGAGACGCAGCAGCCGGTGGTCGCCGAAGTTCTTCTGCTGCACTGCGCCGCCCGTCAGGGTGATTTCGCCCCACAGGGCGGAAGTCAGTCCGTAGATGATACCCCCCGAGACCTGCTGGTCGACGATGTTCGGGTTGACCATCTGGCCGCAATCGACGGCGCAGGTGAGGCGGTGGATGCGCAGCGCGCCCTTGTCCACCGAGATCTCGGCCACCAACGCCAGGTAGGAACCGTAGCCCTCCATCAGGGCGATGCCCTGGTGCCGGCCCTTCGCTGCCTTGCCCCATCCGGAACGCTGCGCTGCCTCGTCGAGGACGGCACGGAACCGCGGTTGCTTGTCGAGCAGGCCACGACGGAACTGGTAGGGGTCCTGACCCGCGGCCGCGGCGAGTTCGTCCATGAAGCTCTCTGCCGCGAAACAGTTCGGCGCGTGGCTGACGCAGCGGTTGTAGCCGACATCGATGCCGATTTCCTGCGGCAAGTAGTCGACATGGACATTGGCTACGTCGTACGGATAGTTGGCCGCCGCCTCGACCGCGAACGGGTCCACCATCGCCGCGACCACCGGCGGGAACATTCGCGCGGTGACCGACGGCGCAGTGATGTGGAAGTGCCAGGCCGACAGCTTGCCGGAGGCATCGAAGCCCGCGGCAAGTTGCTGGTGGAACGCCGGCCGATAGGTGTCATGCGCGAAGTCGTCCTCGCGCGACCAGATCACTTTCACCGGCCGGCCGACCGCCTTGGAGCACTCCACGGCCGCCGGCACGAAGTCCACCTCGAGGCGCCGGCCGAAACCGCCGCCGAGATAGGTGGTGTGGATGGTCACCTGGGCAGGGGCCAGGCCCGCTGCCTCGGCAGCCACGGCCTGGGCCGCCGGCTGGAATTGCGTCGGTGCGTAGACTTCACAGTGATCTGCGCG
Organism: Gammaproteobacteria bacterium; assembly: GCA_046074905.1. Lineage (GTDB taxonomy): Bacteria > Pseudomonadota > Gammaproteobacteria > Steroidobacterales > Steroidobacteraceae > CAIOHZ01. The sequence goes on along the minus strand of JBJTPC010000278.1, from coordinate 1,346 downwards.
GACATCGGCCGTGCAGGTCTGCGGCTCGAGCGTCGCATGGGCCAGCAACGGCAGGCGGTACTCTGCACGCACGACCCGCTTGGCCGCCGCGAGCGCTGCGGGAGCGTCGCCGTCCCGGCGCACCACCTTGCCGGGCTTGGCGGCAGCGGTCTTCAGCAGTGTGTGGATTCCGGCGGTGTCGAGGTTGGCATTGGGGCCGCGGTCCCATTGCACCTTGAGGGTGGAGCGGGCCTTGTAGGCCTGCCAGTAATGGTCGGCGATGACCGCTACGCCGCTGCGGGTGGCGACCACCTTGCGCACGCCCGGCATCTTCTCTGCCACGCTCGCGTCGAAGCCGGACAACTTGGCACCGAGAGCCGGCGGCTGCTCGATGCTGGCGTGGAGCATGCCGGGCAGCTTGACGTCGATGCCATAGACTGCGCTCCCATCCACCTTGATACCCGTATCGACGCGCTTGTGGGCCTTGCCAACCAGCTTGAAGGCAGCCGCCGGCTTCAGTGGCACGTCTTTCGGCACCGGCAACCTGGCGGCAGCTTCGGCCAGTTCGCCATAAGTCAGGCGATTGCCGCGACCGTCGAGGATGGCACCGCCGTTGGCATAGACCGAGCCGACCGGCACGCCCCAGTGGTCCGCTGCCGCCTGCTGGAGCATCGTGCGGGCTTGCGCGCCGGCACGGCGCAGTTTTTCCCAGGCATCGCGCACGCTGGTGCTGCCGCCGGTGAGTTGACCGCCAAGCAAGGCATTGATGTAGGCGTCACCGACCGGCGCCGCGGCCACGCAGACGCTCGCCGGCTCGACCTCGAGTTCCTCGGCGATCAGTTGGGTCATCGCCGTGTAGACGCCCTGGCCCATCTCGGAGCGGTCGACCAGCACCGTGATGGTGTTGTCGGCCGCGATGCGCAGCCAGGCCACCGGTTGACCGCCGGCCTGGCCGAGGGTGGCTGCCGTGGCGCGGCCGGGCAAGGTGAGTCCGAGGATGAGACCGCCACCGAGCAGGGCGGACGCCTTGAGGACATCGCGGCGGGTGAGGGGGGTGTTCTGGCTCATGACAGCACTCCTCAGCTACGCGACTTCATGAGTTCGGCCGCGCGGTGCACGGCGCGACGGATGCGCGGGTAGGTACCGCAGCGGCAGATATGGCCGTTCATCGCGTTGTCGATGTCCTCGTCGCTCGGCTTCGGCGTGTGTTTCAGGAGACCGGCGGCCTGCATGATCTGGCCCGGTTGGCAGAAGCCGCACTGCGGCACGTCGATCGTGCGCCACGCGCGCTGCAGCGGGTGATCGCCCTCGGGGTGCAGCCCCTCGATCGTGACGATATCCGCCCCGTCGAGAGCCGCCATCGCGGC
>JBJTPC010000277.1:0-8677 GCA_046074905.1 Gammaproteobacteria bacterium | reverse complement strand
TCGAGCTCGAGCGTGAACTCGTCGCCGGGCCGGGCCGTCTCGAGCGGCACCAGCGAGCCGGAGAGAATGACCTCGCCGGCTTCCAGCGCCACGCCACGCGCGCCCAGGGTGTTGGCCAGCCAGGCCACGGCCATCAGCGGCGAGCCCTGTACCGCGCTGCCGTAGCCCCGGGAGAGGAACTCGCCGTTCTTCTTCACGCGTACTTCGAGCGCGGCGAGATCGAGGCCACGGGGATCGACCCGCGCATCGCCCAGCACATAGACCCCGCACGAGGCGTTGTCGGCGACCGTGTCGACGATCTTGATGTTCCAGCCATCGATGCGCGAGTCGACGATCTCGAAGCAGGGCACCACGCACTCGGTGGCAGCAAGGACCTGCTCCGGCGTGATGCCGGGACCTTTCAGGCGGTCGCGCAGGATGAAGCCGATTTCCGCTTCGGCACGGGGCTGGATGAGATGCCCGGCGATGGGCACCGTGCCGCCTTCGGCCACGGTCATGCGGTCCGTGAGAAATCCGAAGTCCGGCTGATGCACGCCGAGCATGTCCTGCACGGCCTTGCTGGTCACACCGATCTTTTTCCCCACGATCCGCTCGCCATCGGCAAGACGAAGGCGCAGGAACTCCAGCGAGACGGCATAGGCGTCGTCGATGTCGAGTTCCGGGTGGCGCTCGCGCAGCGGTGCCACGGTGCGCTGCTGGCGCAGGCAGTCGTGGAGCTCGCGACCGAGCACCTGGTGGAGGGCGCCGCGGTCGGCAGCGGACTTGGCATCGTCGGCAGCGGTCATGGCTCGACCTCAGGTCTTCAGGAAGTGCAGCAGATGGCGGTTGAATTCCTCCGCCTTCTCGATCATCACCCAGTGCCCCACGCCACCGTAAAGGATGAACGAGGCCTGCGGACAGGCGGCAAGGATCTTGTGCGCACCGCCGACGGGGCAGAACAGGTCTTCCTGTCCCCAGAAGCCGAGAATCGGCAGCTTGAGTTCGGGCAGGCGCGGAGTCAGGTCCGGCACCTGCATCCGACCCAGCACCTCGGGCGGCTGGGTCACCAGGACATTCCAGCGCTCCTCGACCAGGGCGTCGTCCACATGGCGTGGATCGTGGGACAACATCTCCAGGATCTGGCGGAGCCAGGCCTTGTCACGCGCCTGGCCCACGAACCCGGACACCATGCGCTGGATGCCGGGCATCTGGAAATAGACTTCGCGGGTCTCGATGCCGCCGGTGGCCATCATCACCAGCTTCTGCACGCGCTGTGGCGCGCGCAGCGCGATGTCGATGGCGACGGCCCCACCGAGGGAGTTGCCCACCAGCACGGCCGGGCCGACGGCGAGCACATCCAGCCATTCCATGAGGGTGTCGGCGAACACGGCAAGCGGGTAATCCACCCCGGCGGGCTTGGACGACCACCCGAATCCGAGCAGGTCCGGCACGAGCACGCGATGTCCTGCCGCGGCCAGTGGACCGACGTTATGCTTGAAGTTGCTCCAGCCGTTGGCCCCCGGTCCGCTCCCCTGGATCAGCACCACGGTGGTGCCCGACGGTTCGGCGGCCGGATCCGTCACCTCGTGGTAGTGCAGGCTGTGCCCTGAAGGCAGATCGACGGCCCGGTGGAAGGGGGGGGCGCTCGGCAGCGGGGCGGCGGCAGGCATCACTTTCTCCATTTTCCGTAGCCGGGGGCGCCTTTTGCACCGCAAAGCGGCGTTCCGTGGGGTGATGATACAGCGGTTTGCGTAATGAATCACCCCGTCCAGTACGCATTGCACTGGAAATCCGCTGCGGACGGGTCTACACTCGATCTCGGAAGGCGGTTCGTCGACCGCCCGGAGACTGCGACCATGGCTACCGCTGCTGCCCACGTCTTTGAGGACGTCATCCCCACCCGCGCCGAACTCGTCGCCCGCGCCCGGAAAATGATTCCGGCGCTGAAGGCCCGCTCCGCCCAGGCCATCGCCCAGCAACGCATTCCGGCCGAGACCATCCGCGAGATGAAGGAAGCGGGCTTCTTCCGCATCCTGCAGCCGAAGCGCTGGGGTGGCTACGAGATGGATCCGCAGGTCTATTTCGACGTGCAGATGACCATCGCCGAGGGCTGCATGTCCACGGCGTGGGTGTTCGGCGTGGTCGGTTGCCACAATTTCCAGATGGCGCTGTTCGACCTCCGGGCGCAGGAAGATGTCTGGGGCGAGGACAACACCGCGCTCATCTCCTCTTCCTACCAGCCGGTCGGCAAGGTGGAGAAGGTCGAGGGCGGCTTCCTGCTCTCGGGTCGCTGGGGCTTCTCCAGCGGCTGCCAGCACTGCGACTGGGTATTCCTCGGCTCCATCATCTGGCCGGAGACGCCCGACGGGGCGCCGGACATGCGTACGTTCCTGCTCCCCCGCAAGGACTACAAGATCGTCGAGAACTGGGACACCTTCGGCCTGCAGGCCACCGGCAGCCACGACATCGTCGTCGACCGCGTCTTCGTGCCGGAGTACCGCACCCATCGCGCGATGGACGGCTTCATGGGCACCAACCCGGGTCGTGCCGCCAACGACGGCCCGCTGTACAAGCTCCCCTGGGCGCAGATTTTCGTGCGTTCGGTCTCCACCGCCGCCATCGGCGCCACCCAGGCGGCGCTGGATGCCTACCTCGACGTGGCGAAGGCCCGCGTGTCCACCAACACCGGCAAGGCCACCCGCGAGAATCCCATCGCCCTCGTCGCTGCCGCCAAGGTGCAGTCGGCGATCGACGAAATGAAGGTGGTGCTCGAGAACAGCTTCGCCACCATGATGACGGCAATGCGCGAGGGTCGTGAACTGCCCATGGCCGATCGCATCCGCTACCGCTACCAGTCCTCGCAGATCGGTCGCCGTTGCGCCGACCTGGTCGACGAACTGGTGCCGCTGCTGGGTGGACGCGCCATCTACATGGACAGCCCGATCCTGCGCTGCTGGCTGGACATCAATGCCTCGCGCGCCCACGTGGCCAACGACCCGAACCTGATCGGCCAGACGCTCGGCGGCATGTACGTCGGCCAGCAGCCGATGGACACGTTCGTCTGAGTCAACCGGGGTGCCGGCAACGGCACTCCGGTTCGCGAAAGCGCATCGACACCGCAATGGGCCCGGCAACGGGCCCATTGCTTGTCGGGGACCGGCCGGGCCGGCGGCGTTCAGCAGATCTCGAAGAGACCCGCGGCGCCCATGCCGGCGCCGATGCACATCGTCACCACTGCATAGCGGACCCCGCGGCGCTTGCCCTCGATGAGCGCGTGGCCGGCAAGGCGCGCACCGCTCATGCCGAACGGATGCCCCACGGCGATGCCGCCACCATCGACGTTCAGCAACTCGTCGGGGATGCCGAGACGGTCGCGGCAGTACAGCACCTGGCAGGCGAATGCCTCGTTCAGCTCCCACATGCCGATGTCCGAAACCTTCAGTCCGTGCTGCTTCAGCAGCTTGGGCACGGCGAACACGGGGCCGCTGCCCATCTCTTCCGGCTCGCAGCCGGCCACGGCCGCACCACGGAAAACACCCATCGGCGTCAGTCCGCGACGGGCGGCCTCGCCGGCTTCCATCAGCACCAGTGCGGCCGCGCCGTCCGACAACTGCGAGGCATTGCCCGCGGTGATGAAGCGTCCGGCCTTGATGACTGCGCCGTCCTTGTACACGGGCTCCAGCTTGGCAAGACCCTCGGCTGTGGTGTCGCCACGCACGCCCTCATCCGCCAGCAGTCGCACCTCCTCGTAGTGGGTCTGCTTCGTCGCCTTGTCGAACACCGCCTTGCGGGTGGTCAGCGGCGCGATCTCGGCCGCAAAGCGACCGGCGGCCTGCGCCGCCGCGGTCTTCTGCTGGCTGGCTGCACCGTAGGCATCCTGCGCCTCGCGCGAGATGCCGTAGCGATCCGCCACGATCTCGGCGGTCTCGATCATCGGCATGTACATATGCGGCCAGAGCGCCGTCACCGCCTCGCTGCGCGCACGGTAGGTGTTGCGGTGCTCGTTCTGCGTCAGGCTGATGGACTCGACGCCGCCACCCACGGCCACCTGCACGCCGTCGTGGACGATCTCGCGGGCAGCGATGGCGATGGCCATCAGCCCCGAGGAGCACATGCGGTCGACGCTCATTCCCGAGGTGGTCACTGGCAGGCCAGCCGTGGCCACCGTGAGGCGGCCGATGTTGTAGCCCTGCGTACCCTGCTGCGCGGCGGCGCCGATGATCACGTCCTCGACCGCTGCCGGCTCGATGCCGGCACGGGCCACCGCCTCGCGCACCGCGTGACCCGACAGCACCGGCGCCTCGGTATCGTTGAAGGCGCCGCGGAAGGCCTTGCCGATGGGGGTGCGAGCGACGGAGACGATGACGGCTTCACGCATGGGAAATCCTCGAGTCGGTGCTGGAATCGATGCTCGCTGGCGGCGGCGCCGGCCGCATCAAGCGGGAAAGTATCGGCTGATGGTATCAGCCACGCAGACGGGGCGGTCTGCCCCCTCGCGCTCCACCGTGACGCGCACGGTGGACTGGACTGCCTCGCCGACGGTGGTCACGGCGACCACCTCCGCGCGGGCGCGCAAGCGACTGCCCACCGGGACGATGCCGGGGAAACGGACCCGCTCCAGACCGTAATTGATGCCCATCGAGGTGCCGCGCACCTCGACCAGTTGCGGCAGGAACAGGTTCACCATCGACAAGGTGAGGTAGCCGTGGGCGATGCAGGCGCCATAGGGACCCGCGGCAGCACGCAGCGGATCCACATGGATCCATTGGTGGTCGCCGGTGGCGTCGGCGAACTGGTTCACCCGCTCCTGCGAGACCTCCACCCATTCGGTCGGCCCCGAGGTGGCGCCCACGGCTTGCAGCAACTCGGCGGGGGTGTCGAAAACGCGTGCACTCATCCTGGGGTCCTTCAATGGAGTCCTTCAAGCGGATCCTGCAACGAGTCCGGCGAGCGGATCGCGGGGCAGATCAGGGATGCTGGCTCGATACCGCCAACACTTCGCCGGTCATGTAGCTGGCGAGGTCGGAGGCGAGGAAACAGATGACATTGGCGACCTCCCAGGGCTCCGCGGCACGACCGAAGGCCTCGCGGCGCGTCAGGTCCGCCAGCAATTCCTCCGTGGTCACCTTGGCCAGGAACGCATGCATGGCAATGCTGGGCGCCACGGCGTTGATGCGCACGCCATGGTGCGCCGCTTCCATCGCGGAACAGCGCGTGAACGCCATCACGCCGGCTTTCGCCGCCGCGTAGTGGCTCTGCAGTTCCTGGGCACGCCAGCCGAGCACGGAAGCATTGTTCACGATGGCACCGGCGCGCCGCGAGTAGAAATGCGGCAACACGGCGCGGGTCATCCGCATCACGCTGGTGAGCGTCACGTCGATCACCTTGTGCCACTGCTCGTCAGGCATGTCGACCACGAGCGAGGAACCGCCGAGGCCGGCGTTGTTCACCAGCACGTCGAGGCGACCCATGTCGGCGATGGCCGCGGCCACCAGTGCCTGTACCTGCGACTCCTGCGTGACATCGCAGACCAGCGAACCCGGGCGCACGCCGCCGTGGACCGCGGTGAGCCGTTCAGCCGCCTCGCCGAGACGGCGCTCATGCATGTCGCTGATGAAGACGCGCGCGCCCTCTTCCGCCATGCGTTCCGCCGTGGCGAAGCCGATGCCGGTGCCGGCTGCCGCGGTGATGAGGACGTTGCGACCCTGCAGCAGGCCCCGCGGCGCGGGACGGGCAGGACCCGGCAAGGCCGAAGATGCGTTGCTCATGATCAGGTTCCCCATACTTTCTTGGGCGCCGGACGCGCTGCCATCAGGCGTGCCATCACGGCATCCACCTCGGCAGGCTCCCAACGGGCGCCCTTGTCTTCGGACGGGCCATCGTTCCAGCCGGTGGCGAGGCGAATCACGCCGCCCTGCAGCTCGAATACGCAACCGGTGACGCCGCGGCTCCGCTCGCTGCCGAGCCAGACGACGGCGGGTGCCACGTTGTCGGGATGCTGGAAATCGAAACCTTCCTCCGGGGCCTTCATCGCCGCGGCAAAAGCCTGCTCCGTCATGCGCGTACGCGCGGCCGGTGCCAGCGCGTTGGCGGTGATGCCATAGCGACCGAGTTCAGCCGCCTGCACCAGCGTCAGCGCGGCGATGCCGCCCTTTGCCGCGGAGTAGGCGCTCTGGCCGATGCTGCCCTGCAGGCCGGCACCGCTCGTGGTGTTGATGATGCGCGCGTCCACCGGACGACCGGCCTTGGCCTCCGCGCGCCAGTAATCCACGGCATGCCGCGCCACGCAGAAATGTCCGCGCAGATGCACGTGCATCGTCGCATCCCATTCCTCGACGGTGGCACTGACGAACATGCGGTCGCGCACCATGCCGGCATTGTTCACGATTACATCCAGGCGACCGAAGGCCTCCACGGCGGTGCGGATGATGTTGGCGGAGCCGTTCCAGTCCGCCACGTCGTCGCCGTTCGGCACGGCCTCGCCACCGAAGGCGCGAATCTCGTCGACCACGGCCTGCGCGGTGGAGAGGTCGCGGCCATCGCCGGCCAGGCTGGCGCCCAGGTCGTTGACCACCACCTTTGCCCCTTCCCGCGCGAAGGCCAGCGCGTAGGAACGGCCGATGCCGCGGCCCGCACCGGTGATGACGACAACACGTCCGTCGCAGATACCCATGGTCACAGCCTCTCGATGATCGTCACGTTCGCCTGGCCACCGCCTTCGCACATGGTCTGCAGACCGTAGCGCACCTGGCGCTTCTCCATCTCGTTCAGCAGCGTGGTCATCAGCCGGACACCCGTCGCACCCAGCGGATGACCGAGCGCGATCGCACCGCCGTTCACGTTCACCCGGTCGAGATCGGCATCGACCTCCCGTTGCCACGCCAGCACCACGCTGGCGAAGGCCTCGTTGATCTCGATGAGCCCGATGTCGTCGAGTTTCATGCCCGCCTTCTGCAGTGCACGGCGAGTGGCCGGGATGGGTGCCGTGAGCATCCATACCGGGTCGTCCGCCAGCACCGAGAGATGGTGGATGCGTGCGCGCGGCTTGAGACCGTGCGTCTTGAGCGCAGCTTCGGACGCGATGAGCATCGCCGCCGAGCAGTCGGCGATCTGGCTGGCCACGCCGGCGGTCACGCGACCGCCCGGCTCCAGCGGCTCGAGCGTGGCCATCTTCTCGAGCGAGGTGCCACGACGCGGGGTTTCATCCCGCTGCAGGCCATCGAGTGGCGCCAGCTCGCCGTCGAACCGGCCGCTGTCGATGGCGCGGATGGCCCGCTCGTTGCTCTGGAGGGCGAACTGCTCCATCTCGCGGCGCGTGATGTTCCACTTCACCGCGATGCGTTCGGCCGAGCGGAACTGCGAGAGCTGCTCCGGACCATAGCGCTTGATCCAGCCGGGCGAAGTGCTGAAAGGATCCGGGAAGCCGAAGGGCTGGCCGGCGAGCATGGCCTGGCTCATCGGAATCAGGTTCATGCACTGCACGCCGCCGGCGACAACGAGATCCTGCGTGCCGCTCATCACCGCCTGAGCGGCGAAATGCACCGCCTGCTGCGAGGAGCCGCATTGCCGATCGACCGTGGTGCCGGGCACATGCTCCGGCAAGCCCGCCACCACCCATGCAGTGCGTCCGATATCGCCGGCCAGTGGACCGACGGTATCGACGCAGCCGTAGATCACGTCGTCCACGGCACCCGGGTCGATGCCCGTGCGTTCCACCAGGGCACGCAGGGTGTGGGCACCGAGGTCTGCCGGGTGGATACCCGCGAGGGTTCCCTTCTTCTTGCCGACGGGCGTACGTACCGCGTCGACGATGTAGGCTTCAGCCATCCTGTTTCCCGTAGCGGCCGGCGGCCAATGCTGCCAGGCGTTGTTCGGCCTCGCGGACCATCCGCTCGACCAGTTCGGCACAGCTCGGCAGGTCACCGAGGACACCCGCCACCGTGCCGGTGGCCATGATGCCCTCGGCCGGCTGGCCCTCGATCATCGAGCGCTGCAGCAGCACGGGGGAGTTGGCAGCCATCAGTGCCTGGCCGAAAGTGAGCCCGCTTTCGCGCTGCATGCCGCGCGCGGCAGCGACGAGCTCGCCAAGGCTGGCGCCGGTGCGGCGCTGCAGGCGCCAGGCATTCATCAACGCGGACACCAGCAGCCTTGCCGGACCGGCCTGCTCGAACTCGCCGAGGACCTCGTTGCGGATCAGGCGATGCTGCAGCCCATCGACCCGCGTGGTGAGAACGATGTCCTCGAGACGGGCCTTCACGTAACGATGCTTGGTGGGCTCGGGCACGGGGCAGTCCCGCGTCATCAGGAAGCGCGTGCCCATGGCCACGCCAACCGCACCGAAGGCCAGCGCCGCCGCCAGCCCGCGGCCGTCGCTGAAGCCGCCGGCTGCCACGACCGGCACCTTCACGGCGTCCAGCACCTGCGGCAGCAGGATGGTGGTGGGCACGCTGCCGGTATGGCCGCCACCCTCGCCTCCCTGGATGGTGATGGCATCGACGCCCAGTTCCACCATCTTCTGCGCGTGCTTCACCGCGCCCACCGTGGGCATGCAGACGATGCCGGCGTCGCGGAAACGGCGGATCATCGCCTTGTCGGGACCACGGCCGAAACTGACCGCCGCCACCTTCTAGGCGATGATGGTATCGACGATTTGCGCGGCACCCGGCTGGAACCTGTGGAAGTTCACGCAGAAGGGCTT
>JBJTPC010000276.1:0-2540 GCA_046074905.1 Gammaproteobacteria bacterium | reverse complement strand
CGGCGGCTGGGCCACGCGCCGCAAGCCGATGGCGCTGGTACGCGAGATCTTGAGATCGCCCCTCAAGGACCTCACCGTGGTCGCGTACGGCGGCCCGGATGTCGGCATGCTTTGTGCTGCCGGCAAGGTGCGCCGCGTCATCTTCGGTTTCGTCTCGCTGGATGTGCAGCCGTTCGACAACCACTTCCGCAACGCCCGCCAGGCCGGTGCCGTCGAGGCCTCGGAGCTGGACGAGGGCATGGTGCAGTGGGGACTGCGTGCCGCCGCGATGCGCCTGCCGTTCCTGCCGACACGCGTGGGTCTCGGCACCGACGTCGTCAAGTTGAATCCCTGGCTGTCCACGGTGCGTTCGCCTTTCGCCGATGGCGAGGAACTGGTGGCCGTGCCGGCGCTCAAGCTGGATGCAGCCCTGCTGCACGTCACCAAGAGCGACGAGAAGGGCAACTGCGTCATCGAGAGTCCGGACCCGTTCTTCGACGACCTGTTCGCGCGTGCCGCCAGGGAAGTGTTCATCTCCTGCGAGCAGGTGCTGCCGACCGCCAAGGTGATTTCCGCAGCGACGGCCCGCCTGCAGCCGTTCGAGCGCTCGCTGGTGACCGGCGTGGTGGAACTGCCTTTCGGCGCCCATCCCACCGCCAGTGCACCGGTCCATGGCATCGATGTGGCGCACCTCAACGACTACAACAATGCGGCCACGCCGGAGGGCTGGGCGGCGTACCGCACGAAGTATGTCGATCTGCCGGACCACGATGCCTACATCCGCGCTGCCGGTGGCTACGGTCGCCTGGCGGGATTGTCATTGCCCGTTTTCTGATGCCCGCTGGCTGATTGCCGCTTCCCGACCGACCTGCTTCCGAGGATTGTCCATGACCACCGCGACCGATCCCGGCTATACCCTGGCGGAACTTTGCATCGTCGCCTGCGCCGAGGCCTGGCGCCACGATGGCGAGGTGCTCGCCACGGGAATCGGCCTCGTGCCACGCCTGGCCGCCGGCCTCGCCAAGCTCACCTTCAACCCCGACCTGATGATGACCGACGCCGAGAGCCTGCTCGTGGCCGAGCCAGTGCCGGTCGGGCCGCGCGGCAGTTACCAGGTCAAGGTGGAGGGTTGGATGCCCTATCTGCGTACCTTCGACCTCCTGTGGCACGGCCGTCGCCACGCACTGGTCGGGCCGGTGCAGGTCGACCGCTACGGCCAGATGAACATCAGCGCCGTGGGTGACCACGCCAAGCCGAAGGCTTCCTTGCTGGGCGTGCGCGGTTTTCCGGGCAACACGCTCAATCACCCCAACAGCCTGTTCGTGCCCAACCACTCGACGCGCGTGTTCGTTGCCGGTGAGGTGGATGTGGTTTGCAGCCTCGGCTACAACCCGGCGCGTTGGCCCGGCGGCGTCAAGCCCGCCGACCTCGAGCTGCGCCTGTGCGTCACCGACCTCGCGGTGCTGGACTTCGGCGGCCCGGACCACGCACTGCGCATCGTGTCGCTGCATCCCGGCGTCAGCGTCGAGCAGGTGCAGGCGGCGACCGGCTTTCCGTTGCAGGTCGAGGGTCTGCCGCCGACGACGCCGGCACCGACCGCCGAGCAGTTGGAGATCATTCGCACACGGCTCGACCCGCGCAACCTGCGGGCCACGGTCTTCAAGGGCAACCCGCCCGGGGCAAGGCAGGCCGCATGAGCCAGGACGCCACCCCCCGCAACGACCTCGTGACGCCTCCCGAGGCCAACCCGGTCTACGAGACTGCCGAGCCGGTGCTCTATGCCGTGGTGGACGGGGTGGCCGTCATCACCATGAACCGGCCGAAATTCGCCAACTCGCAGAATACGCAGATGACATACGCGCTCGATGCGGCTTTCCGCCGGGCGGCGGCCGACGACGCCGTGCGTGTCGTCGTGCTGAAGGGCGCTGGCAAGCACTTCTCGGCGGGTCATGACATCGGCACCCCGGGGCGTGACGTGAACGTGTCGACGCCCGAGAGCGAGCGCGTGACGCTGTGGTACGACCACGTGAACAAGCCGCATGCCGAGTTCTGGTATGCCCGCGAGCAGGAGGTCTATCTCGGCATGTGCCGGCGCTGGCGCGAGTTGCCGAAGCCGACCATCGCCATGGTGCAGGGTGCCTGCATCGCCGGTGGCCTGATGCTGGCCTGGGTGTGCGACCTCATCATTGCTGCAGACAACGCCTATTTCGCGGACCCCGTCCTGTCGATGAACATCCCGGGTGTCGAGTACTTCGCCCATCCCTTCGAGTTGCACCCGCGCATTGCCAAGGAGTTCCTGTTCCTCGGCGAGAAGATGGGCGTCGAGCGCGCGCACCAGATGGGCATGGTGAATCGCATCGTGGCGCTGGCGGAGCTCGAAACCGAGACCATGGCCGTGGCTTCCCGTCTTGCGAAACAGCCCCGGCTCGGCTTGGCGCTGGCCAAGCAGGCCATCAACCACGTCGAGGACTTGCAGGGCAAGCGCACGGCGATGGACGCCGTGTTCCACATGCACCATTTCGCGCATGCGCAGAACTCGCTCGCCTCGCCCGACCATCTTG
>JBJTPC010000275.1:0-3011 GCA_046074905.1 Gammaproteobacteria bacterium | reverse complement strand
GATGACGTACGGCCGCATCGCGGCGGTGGGCCGTGATGTCGCGATTCCCGCCGGCGCCAAGGTCATCGATGTCAGCGGCAGGATCGTCACCCCCGGCCTGATCGACGCTTACGGCCGGCTCGGTGTGGACGAGATCGACGGCGAGTCCTCGACGGTGGACGACTCCGCCAACGGCTTGCCGTACTCGGCGGCATTCACCATCGAGGATGCGATCGAACCGCGCAGCGTGCGCATCGACGTGAACCGTGCCGAAGGCATCACTGCCGGCCTGGTCGCACCCGAGACGGGCCGCAGCGACGGCTTGGCGGCGGTGATTGCCGGACAGGCGAGTTTCCTGCGGCTGCAGCCCGGTCTCGCCATCGACGTGAAGACGCCGGTGGGTTTCGTGTTCAGCTACGGCGTGGCGGGCTCGGAAGGCTCGGGTGGTGCCCGCAGCGGTGCCCTGCTCCGCCTGCGTGAACTGCTGGCCGATGCCCGCGACTATGCGGCGCATCGCGAGGATTACGCGACCGGAGCGCGCCGCGAGTATGCGGCCACCCGGCTCGACCTCGAAGCGCTGCAGCCGCTGCTCGCCGGCCAGGTGCCCTTGCTCGCCGAAGTCCATCGCGCCAGCGACATCCTCGTGATGCTCAAGGTGGCCCGCGAGCAGAAGCTCAAGCTGGTGGTCATCGGTGGCGCGGAGGCCTGGCAGGTGGCGCCGCAGCTGGCCGCCGCCAAGGTGCCCGTGGTGCTCGACGTGTTCGAGAACCTCCCGGGCAGCTTCGAGTCGCTGGGCGCGACCATGGCCAATGCCGCTCGATTGCATGCGGCCGGCGTCGAGATTGCCTTCGCCTACGCCGAGCACTACAACCCGCGCAACGCCCGCCAGCTGGCTGGCAATGCCGTGGTGCACGGTCTGCCCTACGAGGTGGCGCTGGCGGCGCTGACGCGCAACCCGGCTCGCATCTTCGGGCAGGGCGGTACGCTCGGCTCGCTGGAGCCGGGCAAGGTGGCCGACGTGGTGGTGTGGGATGGCGACCCGCTCGAGACCAGCACGATGACGACGCACGTATTCGTCGGCGGCGAAGCGGCGCCAACCGTCACGCGGCAGACGCTGCTGCGCGATCGTTATCGCAACCCCGGAGGCGAGTTGCCGCCGGCCTACGTGCATCCCAATCCCGCCAGCCCGCGCTGAACGTAACGGCCACCCGTGGCGTTGTCCTTGAAACGACTGACGCTGCTGGTGGCCATGCAGGCCGAAGCGCAGCCGCTGATCGAGCGGCTGCACTTGCAGCCGGCGGAGGCACCCTGGCCGGAGTGGGCCCCGTGTTCCCTGTGGCGTGGCCGTGCCCATGGCATCGCCGTGGAACTGGTGACCGCCGGCCGTGACCAGCGGTATGGCTGCGACCTCATCGGCACCGAGCCGGCCACCCTCGCTGCCGCGTTGGCCGTGATGCACCTGAACCCGCGATTGCTGGCCAGTGTCGGTACGGCCGGCGGGTTTGCGGCGCGGGGGGCGACCATCGGTACCGTGTACCTGTCGCAGGGCGAGTTCCGCTATCACGGACGTCATGTGCCCATGCCGGGGCTGGCAGACAGCGTCCGTGGTGGCTATCCCTCGCTGGACACCACCGCGCTGGCGAACGCCACCGGACTGCCGCAGGGCGCCATCTCCACCGGCAGTTCGTTCGCCCGCAACGAGACCGAGCTGGCGGAGATTCTTGCCGGCGGCGCCGTGGCCAAGGAGATGGAGGCTGCGGCACAGGCCTGGGTGGCAGCGCAGGCGCGCGTGCCATTCTTCGCGGTGAAGGCCATCACCAATCTGCTGGATGAACCGGCGCCTTCCGAGCAGCAGTTCCCCGCAAATCTCGCCCGGGCAACCGCGGCGCTGACCGAAGCCATGGACCTCATCTTGCAGGCCATCGAGCCCCGCAGGGGTGTACCGAACCCAGGTTCGCCGTGATGAGCGGATCCGCCGTGACGATGACGTCGCTGCCCGAGAGCTACCGCGCGCTGATCGTCGGGGCCAGTGGTGCCATCGGCAGCGCCTTCGTCCGCGCCCTGCGCGAGGATCGCCGCTGCGGTGCCGTGGTGGAGCTGTCGCGACACAGCCATCCCGGGTTCGATCTCGAGGTGCCGGCCGAGATCGCTGCGGCGGTCGCGGCGGTGGCCGAACACGCCCCGTTCCATCTGGTGATCGACGCCAGCGGTGCACTGGTCATCGACGGGGTCGGGCCGGAGAAGCAGCTGGCCGCCGTGCGCGCCGCGGCACTGGCCCGACAGTTTGCGGTGAACGCCACGGGACCGGTGCTGCTGCTGCAGGCGCTGGCGCCGCATCTCGCGCCGGGCCGCAGCGTCTACGCGAAGCTCTCGGCGCGGGTCGGCAGCATCGCCGACAACCGCAAAGGGGGCTGGTACGGCTATCGGGCAGCGAAGGCCGCGCTGAACCAGTTGCTGCAGACAGCTGCCCTGGAACTCGGCACACGCCGGCCCGGGTTGGTGGTGGCCGCGCTGCAACCCGGCACGGTGGCATCACGACTCTCGGCGCCGTTCGTCAGCGCGGACCATGCGGCCTCACCCGACGAGGCGGCTCGCGCCTTGCTGGAGGTGCTCGACGGGCTGCCGGCCATGCGCGGCGCGCACTTCCGGGATACGCGCGGCGAGGAGATTCCCTGGTAGCGGGGCATACGATTGACCTGATCCATCGCCGGTCGTCGTCCAAATCCACAAGGTCCCTCGGCCGTTCTCCGACCCGATTGCTTGACACTTGATTGCTTGACACCCGGACGCGCAGGCGCAGATAGTCGAGCCGTCACACACGCACCCGTCAGCGGTGAGCAGGGGGATTCATGATCGATTTCATCCCGTCCACCGGCTGAAAGTCGAGGGAATCACTCGTCGACATCTTCGATGAGCGAGTCACTCGTCGTCCTATTTGCGGCTGTCTTCCAATGAGGCCTCGTCTTCCATTACCGCGTGGTGGACGAGTACGGGGGTGACACGCTGCAAGGCCCTGCCGGAGCGAAGTCCAA
>JBJTPC010000274.1:0-2378 GCA_046074905.1 Gammaproteobacteria bacterium | reverse complement strand
CGGCGGGCGTGGTACCCTCTCGGCGGAGGACGGCGTGCTGCCGTCGGCGGCGAGGACGGCTTGCGCGACGGCCAGGAGAACCCCGTGGATGGCATCGAGGTGATGGAGGAGCCGGGCGCGGTGACGCCGCTCCGCCCGGTTGCCGCCGGCGTCGTCGCCTTCGTCGGCAGGACCTTGCGTGGGCCCGTTGGTCGCCCCGTGCGCCTGCACTCCTTCACCGAGTTCGAGCGTGTCTTCGGTGGCCTGTGGCAGCCCGCCCCGCTGGGACATGCCGTCGCGCATTTCTTCGCCAATGGCGGCACCGTCGCGCTGGTGGTGCGGGTGGTCAACGGCGCCGCCGCCACGTCGCTATCCCTTCCCACCGCGGAGGGCGGCCTCGGCTGGGTGCTCCGCGCCCGTCACCCGGGCACGCGCGAATTCCTGCGGGCTTCGGTCGACTTCGACGGACTCGGCGCCGACGAGAGCGATGAGTTCAATCTTCTCGTCCAGCGCGTCCGTGCACCTGGCGGCGAGGCGGTGGAGAGCCAGGAGTGCTATCCGCGGGCCAGTTGCGTGCCGGGCACCCCGCGATTCCTCGGCGACCTCCTCGCCGATTCCGCGCTAGTGGCGCTCGAGGGCCCCTGGCCCGTGGGACGGCCCGCCGCCACGCCGGCGCGGTCGTGGATCTGCAGTCGGCCCGACGGTGATGACGGCGCGCCGCCTACCGAGCATGACCTCATCGGCGACCCCGGCGCGCGCACTGGCCTGCAGGCGCTCGCCGACGGCGGATTCCAATGGCTGGTCCTGCCGCCGCCAGCCCGTGACCGCGACCTCGGGCCGCTGGTCCGGTTCGTCGCGGCCCGGTTTTGCGGCGAGCGTCAGGCGATGCTGCTGGTCGATCCGCCCGCTGCCTGGGACTCGGTGGCAACGGCCTGCGCGGCGCTCTCCGACTGGTCGCTGCGCAGCGCCGATGCCGCCCTGTGGTTCCCCTGGATCGAGACCCATGACCCCCTCCGCGGCCAGTCCTGCCGGTTTCCGCCCTCGGGCGCGGTCGCCGGCCTGCTGTCCCGGCAGGAAGGTGCCCATCCGCCGACGCTCGAGTCGTCGGCTGCATTGCCCCTGCCGCCCCTGCGTCCCGGGTTCGCGCTGTCGGTCCGCGTCTGCCCGGAAGAGCGGTTGCGACTCGGTACGCTCGGCGCCAACGTGCCCTCCACGGTCCGGGTGCCGCGTGGCCAATGCCCGCCCCAGGTGACCCTGGCGGCGCCAACGGCCCGGTCCGGATTCGCCGCGCGATTGCTGCCCCGCCGCCGCTGGCAGGCGTTGCTGGCTGCCGTGCTGGGCGGCACGCGCTGGGTGCTGTTCCATGCTGCTCCGCCGGGTCCCGCCGTGTGGCGACCGCTGGCGGACCAGGTCGGCCGTTGGCTGGCAAGCCAGATGGATCCCGCGGCGGCCACCGCCGGCTGGTTCGTGGTGTGCGATGGCCGCCTGCATCCCCCGGGGACGGCGTCCGGCACCGTCCGCTTCCTCATCGGCCTGCGGGACGGCGATACCTGGTACACCACCCTCGTCACCCGAACGGGCTCCGGGGTGAGCGTCGAGCCGGTGTCACCCAATGCCTGGGCGCTCCTGCCGCGACCGACCGCCGTCGCGCCGATGCCTCTCCCGGGCCCGTCTACGGCACCTTCCTCCATCCCGACGGCCCCGGCCGGCGCGACTGCCCCGGTGGCCGTCCCGCGTCGGGCCGGCGGACAGTCCGGTTGACAAGAAGGCGCGCTGGCCTGAGAATACGCGGCTCTTTACCGGAGGGGTACCCAAGCGGCCAACGGGAGCAGACTGTAAATCTGCCGGCTTATGCCTTCGAAGGTTCGAATCCTTCCCCCTCCACCATTTGAATTCATTGAGGTTTTTCGGTTCCAGGTCAAGCGGTCTCTGGTGGTCTGAACGGTCAAAGCGGAGTGTCCACAGGGCCCGGGCGACGGGTCGCCAAGGCGGAAGAAAGCGGTCATCAAGCGCCCGGCTCCGGCCGGTGCGAGGCGGGTGTAGTTCAATGGTAGAACCTCAGCCTTCCAAGCTGATGGCGTGGGTTCGATTCCCATCACCCGCTCCAGCCCCCTTCCCCGGCGAAACGCCCCGGCCCCGCGGCACCCGCAGGATTGCAAGGCCCACGTAGCTCAGTCGGTAGAGCACGTCCTTGGTAAGGACGAGGTCACCGGTTCAATCCCGGTCGTGGGCTCCAGTTTCCGCGGTGTTTGGTGCAGTCATCCACTCTTAAAATTTCTTTCGGGAGTACGCGACGTGTCCAAGGAAAAGTTCCAGCGCAACAAGCCGCACGTGAACGTCGGCACGATTGGTCACGTGGACCACGGCAAGACGACGCTGACGGCGGCGTTGACGAAGGT
>JBJTPC010000273.1:0-3508 GCA_046074905.1 Gammaproteobacteria bacterium | reverse complement strand
CCAAGTCGCCATCGATGGTGGCGAAGTACCGGTTGGCCCCGCTCTCCGCCAGCGGTGCCCAGGCCAGCAGCAGCACCGCGGTAAAAGTGGCGGGCCTCACTGGCGTCCCGGGGGAAGCGGGCACCGCCGGCGCCACGTACGCGCCGGATGCCGTCGCGGCAACGGCAGGCTCGACGAATCGACTCCCCACCGCGAACAGGATGAGCATCACCACGCCGAAGAACACCCAGCCGTAGACCAGGTGATCGAAGCCCGTGGCGTACTGCAGGTCCGAGAAATGGGCAATCATCACCATCAACCAGGCCCGCAGGCCATTCGCCAGCAGCGGCACCAGAACCGCAGCCACCATGAACCACAGCTTGCGGCGCCAGCTGCGGTAGCTGAGATGGGCGAACAGCAGGCCCAGCGTGACGCTGGCGATGAGATAGCGGATGCCGCTGCAGGCCTCGGCCACCACGAAGTCGCCCGAGGCAAGACTGAGTCGCATGCCATCGCGCAGCACGGGAATGCCGCACAACTTCACCAGCAGGACGGTGAGGTCTGCCGTCAGCTCCATCAGATGCGGAACGAGGAACTCGCCCACCGGTGTTGCCAGCAGGCAGAACAGCAGCGCGAAGCGGTGTCGGCGTGCCCAGGCATGCCCGTTCCAGGCCCAGGCAAGCGTCGGCACCATCGCCACCAGGGCTGCCTGTTCCAGGACCTGGATACTCAGCAAGCGGGCGACGAACCAGAGAATCGCGAGATCGAGCAACAGGCCGAGCGGCAGGTAACGCCAGTGCAGCAGCGACGCCAGCAGGCCTGATGCGGATCGCCCTTCGCCCATGTTGGCTTCCGGGGAGACGGCGCGGGCCCCGGGGGAACCGGCGATCAGGCGCTCCTGGTCCCAGATCAGCCAGGCCGCGGCCGGGATGACGATGAGGCAGTGGTTGAACGTGCCGGTGTCCCACCACACCCGCCACAAGGCCGGCAGGCTGGTGGAAAAAAGCACGGCCACGAGGCCAGCGGCAATCACCAGCCCGTAGCGTGCCGCCAGCGAGTTCACTGCAAGCCCATCTCTACCGCCAGGGTCTCCGCCGCCCGCCGCTCATCGAACAACTGACCACTGCGCAACGCCTCTCCCAGCGCGTCCCGTGCACCGGAGCGGTTGCTGGTGGAGGAATAGGCCAGTGCGAGACGGTAATGCAGTCGGGGATCGTCTGGCGCCAGCTTGGCGGCACGCTCCAGGAAGGGGATGGCCTCCTGCGCACGACCGGCCGTGATGAGCACCTCGCCGTAGGCATTCAGTGCGTCGCCGTTTTCCGGGTCCAACTCGAGGGCGCGCTTCAACGCAGCGATGGCTTCCTGGGGACGTCCGTGCTGCAACAGCAGCGCGTACTGGGCCAGCTTCCCGGCCGTGGCACCCCGCTTCAGCTCGGCTTCCAGGTACTGCAGGGCGCTTTCGGGCCCGCCGACCCGGAGCCGCTGGGCCACCTCGGCCTTGAGCGGATCGATGATCCCTTCGTTGGCTACCAGCGCGGCCCGTGGCAGCAGCAGGCCACCCCAGGCCAGCCACCGTGCATCCTGGCGATTGCCGAAGACCCACGGGCGCACTTCCGCAAAGGCCTTTTCGGGTTGTCCCGGGTGACGCGCCACGGCGGCAGCCGTCGCCTGTACCAGCCCGTTACCCGGCAACTTGATCTCGACGTTGTGCAGGAACATCTCGGCCTGACCCGGTTGACCAAGACCCAGCAACAGGATGCCCATCAACAACTTGGCGTGCAGATTCTCCGACTGCGTCCGCAGGAACTCGTCGAGCCGTCCGCGAGCCTCCACCAGCTGACCCTGGGCGCCCAGCGCCTGGGCCTCCTGGAACAGGGGTACCAGTGCGCGCGGGAAATCCGCCTGCAGGGCTTTCGCCGCCATGAAGGCGGCCTCGTTGTCCTGCGCCATGAGCAGCGACTGCACCTGATGCTCGCGGGCCCGCTGCTGCAAATCCGCCTGGCCACTCTTGGCCGCCAACTCTGCGGCGGTGGTGAAAGCACGCGTCGCCGTCGGATAGCGGCCCCGCAGGAACTCGATCTCGCCGCGCAGATGCCAGGCACCTGCCTGGTCCCTGGAGTTCCCGACCAGGGCCTCCACGGCCTGATCCGCTGCCGCGTCGTCACCCGCCAGGGCCAAGGCCAGTGCCTTGCCACGCAGGGCGGGCTCCCAGCGCGGAATCTGTTCGAGAGCGCGGGCGTAATGCTCGAGCGCAGCCTGCGGATGTCCGGCCTCACGCTGTGCATGACCGGCGTGCAGATGCAGGGCCGCCTTCTCGGCAGGACTCTCGGCCACGACGGTCGAGCAGCGGCGCAGCGCTTCGGCGAGCTCGTTGGTCTGGGTGGCGATGCGGCATTCGCTCACCCGCAGCTGCGAGCGCGGCGCCCGCAAACGGTCCGCTTCGGCCAACTGCAGCTTCGCCTCGGTGAGGTTGCCCATGTCGAGCAGCGCTTCGGCCAGCAGCGCCCGTGCGATGCCGTCCTCGACTTGCTCGACGACATGCGGCTTGAGGAGGGCCACCGCCTCGGCGGGACGACCGGCCTCGAGGGCCGCCCGAGCGGCCTCCAGCGGGGCCACTTCGGGCGCTCGGGCACATCCGGCCAGTGCCACGGCGAGTACGCCGAGCCCCAGCAGGCGATGCGAATGGACGATGGCACTTGGCATGGCTTCAGGCCTCCGCAGGAGAACTCGAATGCATGCCGAGTTTCTCGAGCATGTCGTAGAGCGTCGGTCGCGTGATGCCGAGCAGTTCGGCTGCACGGGTGACATTGCCCTCGGTGCGGGCCATGGCACGCTGGACGCAGAGCCGCTCGACACGCGAGCGTGCCACGCGCAGGTTGAGCACGTCCTCTTCGGGCTGCTCCTCGGGAGCAGGAACCGCGAGGGACAAGTCATCGGCCGTGACATGGGCGCCATCGCACATGATGACGGCCGAGTTGATGCGGTTCTGGAGTTCGCGGATGTTGCCCGGCCAGCGATAGCCCCGCAGGGCGGCCTGGGCCTCGTCCGTGAATCCCTTGATGACCCGGCCATGCTGGGAGGCGCAGGAGGTGAGAATCGCGCGGGCGATGAGCAACACGTCGTCGCCGCGGTCGCGCAGGGCCGGCAGGTTCAGCGTCATCTCGGCAATGCGGAAGAAGAGGTCCTGGCGGAACAGGCCGTCGGTGATCATCTTCTCGAGATCGCGATGGGTGGCGCACACCACCCGCACGTCCACCGGGATGGGCTCGCGCCCGCCGACCCGCTCGACCACGCGCTCCTGCAGGAAACGCAGCAGCTTGGCCTGCAAGGCGGCGGGCATGTCGCCGATTTCGTCGAGGAACAGCGTGCCGCCATCGGCGCTCTCCACCTTGCCGGGCGTGGTCTTCACGGCGCCCGTGAAGGCACCCTTCTCGTGACCGAACAGCTCGCTCTCGAGGAGGTTCTCGGGGATGGCCGCGCAGTTGATGGCAATGAACGGCTTGTTCGAGCGCGGGCTGAGGTTGTGGAG
>JBJTPC010000272.1:0-3634 GCA_046074905.1 Gammaproteobacteria bacterium | reverse complement strand
CTCAATGGTCCGCGCGTTCGGGGCTGGAAACGCTGCCGCCATGCCCGCCCGGCATCACAGAGTTAGCCGGTGCTTTTTCTTTGGGTTAAGTCAATTCCCGACGTGTTAGGTCGAGTGTTTTCCTCCCCACTAAAAGTGCTTTACAACCCGCAGGCCTTCTTCACACACGCGGCGTCGCTGGATCAGGGTTTCCCCCATTGTCCAATATTCCCCACTGCTGCCTCCCGTAGGAGTCCGGACCGTGTCTCAGTTCCGGTGTGACTGGTCGTCCTCTCAGACCAGTTACGGATCGTCGCCTTGGTGGGCCTTTACCCCACCAACTAGCTAATCCGACTTTGGCTCATCCGTCAGCGCGAGGTCTTGCGATCCCCCGCTTTCTCCCGTAGGACGTATGCGGTATTAGCCCGAGTTTCCCCGGGTTGTCCCCCACTGATGGGCAGATTCCAAAGTATTACTCACCCGTCCGCCGCTCGCCACCAGGGTTGCCCCCGTGCTGCCGCTCGACTTGCATGTGTTAGGCACGCCGCCAGCGTTCAATCTGAGCCAGGATCAAACTCTTCAGTTAAATGCTCTGAGAGCAAAATCCCAAGCCCCGTGAACTTACTGACAAAGACTTTCGTCTTCACCTTTCGTTTCGGTTACTTGGTACTCGACATTTGGCGCCAAGGCGCCCGACGCGAGTCCCCACACAAATTACCTGCCAACTTGTTAAAGAGCGTGTTGGTGGTTGCTCTCGCATCCGGGCCAACTCAGACGGAGAAGTATACATGAGGTTCGGTGACCGTCAACACCTTCGAAGCGATTTTTTTCGCTTCGCGGTGCCCGGGAGGATGGCTCTGCAGCTCCTTCCCGATGCCCCCTCGAGTCCGTCCGGGCCTCAAGGGGACGCGCAGTATAGCGAGGGATTCCCGTCTGTCAAACGTCCTGGCAAACAATTTTCGCGAGGCCGCGCTTGCCCACCTGGACGATGTGCGTTTCCCCCGGGAAAAACAGGGTTTCCGGCGCATTCACGCGTTCGCCGGCAATGCGCACGGCGCCCTGCTTGAGGAGGCGCATCGCCTCCGTGGTGGAGGGTGCCAGCCCCGCTTCCTTGAGCACCCAGGCCAATTTGGCGCCGGCCGCGGCGACGGCCACCCGCACCTCGGGAATCTCGTCCGGCAACGTACCCTTGGAGAAGCGGGCAATGAAGGCGTCGCGGGCGCTTTCGCCGGTTCCCGCGCCGTGAAAACGGCTGACAAGCTCCACGCCCAGCTCGAATTTCACGTCACGCGGGTTGCGGCCCTCCGCGACGCCGGCACGCAAGGCGGCGATTTCCGCCGTGCTGCGGAAGCTCAGCAACTCGAAATACCGCCACATCAGCGTGTCGCTGATGCTCATCAGCTTGCCGAACATCGTCTCCGCCGGCTCGGCGATGCCGACGTAATTTCCGAGGCTTTTCGACATCTTCTGCACGCCGTCGAGCCCCTCGAGCAACGGCATCGTCAGCACCACCTGCGGTTCCTGCCCATGCGCCTCCTGCAGCGTGCGGCCGACCAGCAGGTTGAATTTCTGGTCCGTTCCCCCGAGTTCCACATCGCTGCGCAGCGCCACGCTGTCATAGCCCTGGACCAGCGGATAGAGGAATTCGTGGATGGCGATGGGCTGGCCACCCTTGTAACGCTTGGCGAAATCGTCGCGCTCCAGCATGCGCGCCACGGTGTATTGCGCGGCCAGCGCGATCAGGCCCGCCGCGCCGAGCGCGTTCATCCAGGTGCTGTTGAAGGCGATGGTGGTCCGGTCCGGATCGAGGATCTTGAAGATCTGCGCCTGGTAGGTGCGGGCGTTCGCCGCCACCCCGTCGGGCGTCAACCGTGGCCGCGTGGTGCTCTTGCCGGTCGGGTCGCCAATCAGGCCGGTGAAATCACCGATCAGGAACGTCACCTCGTGGCCGAGCGCCTGGAACTGCCGCAACTTGTTGATCAGGACCGTGTGGCCGAGGTGCAGGTCCGGTGCGGTCGGATCGAAACCCGCCTTGATGCGCAGGGGCTTTCCGCGGGCCAGCTTCTTCTCGAGATCCCCCTCGGGCAGGATCTCCTGGGCGCCACGGCGCAGCTCGCTCATCTGTTCGGCAACACTCCACATCGTCCTGATCCTCACTGGGCCCCGGCAGCAGGGCAGCCCTGCACTGTAAGGGGGCGGCCGGCAGGCATGCAATTGCCGCCCCGCCGGCAGGGCCCGGGAAAAACCGTACGGGCCCTGCATTTCCTGCAATTCGCGGTTGACCGGGCGCTACCGCCCCGATAACTTGCCCGTTTGCTGTTCCACCGCCGCCGACCCGACGGGAAATTCAGGGGATGACCGGACTGCGCGAGCCACTGCCGACGACGATTGCCGAGGCCCTCTCGCTGGAGAGCGTGGCCGACGGCACCCCGTTGGCGCCGTTCGTCGGCGAGGACGCGGAGCGGGATCACCTCGACGATGCGGTGGCCTCGCACCTCGGCACCCGGCTCGGCAGCGTCATCGCACCGGCACGCCGGCGGTTGGCCATGCCGTTGCTGCCCCGCCGCAATCCCACCCGCCGCCTCGGCCTGCTCGGGGCCGCGCTGGCCTGCGCGCTGGTGGCCGCCTGGGGTTACTACGACACCACCGGACACCTCGGCCCGCTGCGCAGCCAGGCGGTGATGGCCGGAGACGCCGACTCCGCCAGCGCCCAATTGGCCAACGCCGCCGGCCAGGCCCTCAAGCCGCTCGGCTCCGCCGTGCAGGTCATCGTCGGCCGCAACGATACGCTCGACGGCATTTTCCGCCGCGTGAAACTCTCGGTCACGGACCTCGCCGAGGTGCGCGACCTGCCGGGCATCCGTGCCAGCCTCGACCGGCTCCGGCCAGGCGATGTCATCACCCTGCGCCACGTGAACGGCGAACTGCTGTCGCTGAGCCGTCGGGTGAGCGAGACGGAGATGCTCTCGATCGGCCGCACCGACCCGAACGCGGACTTCCGCGCCGAGGTGGTGGAAACGCCTCTGGAGGTACGCCAGGGTGCATTGCGCGGTCGCATCCAGTCCTCGTTGTTCGAGGCGGTCGATGCCGCCGGCGCCTCCGACGCGCTGGCCGTCCAGCTTGCCGAGCTGTTCCGCTACGACGTGGACTTCGCGCAGGAGCTGCAGCGCGGCGACGAATTCACGCTCATCGCCGAACGGCTCTACCGCGACGGCAAGTTCCTGCGCTACGGCGACATCATTGCCGCCGAGTTCACCAACGCCGGTCGCACCTACCGTGCGGTGCGCTACCAGGCGCCGGGCGGCACCACCGAGTACTACACGCCCGAAGGTCGCAGCCTGCGCAAGGCCTTCCTGCGTTCACCACTGCCCTTCTCGCGCATCAGCAGCGGCTTCGGCATGCGCTGGCACCCGGTACTCAACCGCATGCGCGCCCACAAGGGCATCGACTACGCCGCGCCCACGGGCACGCCGGTCCGTGCGGCCGGCAACGGCCGCGTGTCGTTCCGCGGCGTCAAGGGTGGCTACGGCAATGTCGTCATCCTCCGCCACGGCAATGGCGTCGAGACGGTCTACGGCCATCTGTCGCGCTTCGCGCAGGGCCTGTTCGTGGGCAAGGTGGTGAAGCAGGGCGACATCATCGGCAAGGTCGGCAT
>JBJTPC010000271.1:0-3615 GCA_046074905.1 Gammaproteobacteria bacterium | reverse complement strand
GAAAAAATTCGCACTTGATACAATCGGACGTGTCGTCAGACAATTTGGCAGCGTGCGGCAGGGCGCTGGGCCTCGAGATTCCGCAGGTGGTCGCATGAAGGCTTACACCTATTCCGAAGCCCGCGAGAAATTCGCTGCCGTACTCGAGGAGGCGGAGCGTTACGGTGCGGTGGAGATTCGGCGGCGGGATGGTGCGCTGTTCAGGATTACACCGGCCGCAAAACCGGGAACCTCGCCACTGGACGTTCCGGGCTTGGCCGTCTCGATTCCGACGACCGAATGGGTTGAGGTGATTCGCGCTGGTCGCGAGCGACCCGATTGAGTTGGATTCCACAACCCTCGCTGCCCTGCCGCGAACGCAGCAGTGGAGGGGGAAGTGGTGGGCGGTACAGGATTTGAACCTGTGACCCCTGCCGTGTGAAAGCAGTGCTCTACCGCTGAGCTAACCGCCCGCCAAGAGCCGCGAACTATAGCGGGGCAGGGTGGGGCGGTCAACCGTGGATATCCGGCGGCTGCCGTGGTCTGCTAGCATTTCGGCCGGCCCGAGGGGGCCCTCCGTTCGGCAGCCCGATTCAAAACCACAAGACCCAAAAAAGCACGTTCCATGACGACTCCCGCCCCCGGCACCGTGCGCACGCGGTTCGCCCCCAGTCCCACCGGCCTGCTGCACATCGGCGGCGTCCGCACGGCCCTGTTCTGCTGGCTTTATGCCCGACGCCATGGTGGCACTTTCGTGCTCCGCGTCGAGGACACGGACCGCGAGCGTTCCACCGACGAGGCGGTCCGGGTGATTCTCGAGGGGATGGCCTGGCTGGGGCTGAACCCGGACGAAGGACCGTTCTACCAGACCAAGCGCTACGACCGTTACCGCGAGGTGATCGACGAGTGGCTGGCCGACGGTCGTGCCTACCACTGCTACTGCTCCAAGGAAGAGCTGGACGCCATGCGCGCCGAGCAGCAGGCCCGCGGGGAGAAGCCCCGCTATGACGGCCGCTGCCGCCATGGCAAGCCACCGGTGCCCGGCGTGACACCGGTGGTCCGCTTCAAGAATCCCGCCGAGGGCGAGGTGGTGGTGGATGACGCGGTCCATGGGCGTGTGGTGTTCCAGAACCGCGAACTGGACGATCTCATCATCCGCCGCTCGGACGGCAATCCCACCTACAACTTCTGCGTGGTGGTGGACGACCACGACATGGGCATCACCCACGTGATCCGAGGCGACGACCACCTGAACAACACGCCGCGCCAGCTGAACATGCTGCGGGCGATGGTGGGCGAGGGGGGTCAGGTGCCGGTCTACGCGCATCTGCCGATGATTCTCGGGCCCGACGGCACCAAGCTTTCCAAGCGCCATGGCGCGGTGAGCGTGCTGGAGTACGACCGCGAGGGCTTTCTCCCCGAGGCGCTGCTGAACTATCTGGCCCGGCTCGGCTGGTCGCACGGCGACCAGGAGTTCTTCACGCTGGAAGAGATGGTGCGACTGTTCGACATCACCGACGTCAACAAGTCGGCCTCGGCCATCAACCCCGACAAGCTGGCCTGGCTGAACCAGCACCACATGCTGGTGGCAGAAGATGTCCGCCTGGCGACGATGCTGCGGCCGCAGCTCGAGGCCGTCGGCATTGCGGTCCCGGCCGCGGGTGGCCCGGACCCGGTGGCGATCGTGGCCTGCCAGAAGGAACGCTCGAAGACGCTGCGCGAGATGGCGATGGCCAGCCGCTTTTTCTTCGAGGCGCCGCATGCCTACGAGGAAAAGGCGGCGAAAAAGCATCTCGGGCCGGAAGGCCAGGCGGCCCTGCAGGCCGTGGCGTCTGCCCTGGCGGCGTTGACGGAGTGGTCCGCTGCGGCCATCCACGAATCGCTGAACGCGCTGGCGAATGCGCAGGGTGTCGGTCTCGGCAAGCTCGCGCAGCCGGTGCGCGTGGCGGTTTCGGGCGGCAGCATCTCGCCGCCAATCGACGCGACGCTGGCAATCCTCGGCCGCGAGGAAACGCTGGCACGTTTGGCGCGTGCAGGTGGTTGACAGCCAAGTCTGGTTCCCCTAAATTACCGGGCTCCCGTCGTGGGGCTATAGCTCAGCTGGGAGAGCGCTTGCATGGCATGCAAGAGGTCGTCGGTTCGATCCCGACTAGCTCCACCACTCCCTTTCGTCCGGTCTGGCCGTCCGGTCATCAGCGTCCCTGTCGTCTAGAGGCCCAGGACCCCACCCTTTCAAGGTGGCGACACGGGTTCGAATCCCGTCAGGGACGCCATCTCCAAGCGCGATTTCGTGGACTGGCTCCAGAAATCCCCCCTCTCGGGGTCGCTTGGCATCCTCCAATCTGTGCGCCAATTCCGGTCACCGGCCCCTCGCTTCCACTAGATTATCGTTAACAACGGAACGCCCCCCGTCCGTTGTCAACGGAGAATGAGGTTATGCCCCTGAAGTCCTTCCGCGGCTTGTTGCCGCTCATGGCCGCCAGCGTTTGCTGGGCCGTGTCCGCCCGTGCTGCCGAACCCCCGGCGCCCGTCACCCCCCCCTCGGAAGCGGAGCAGACGGCGCAGGCCGACTACCGCATCGGCGCCGGCGACAAGCTGAACGTCTACGTCTGGAACCATCCGGAACTGACGCTCGAAGTGCCGGTGCGTCCGGACGGCAAGATCTCCACACCGCTCATCGAGAGCCTGCCTGCCGCCGGCAAGACGCCGCTGCAGCTGGCCCGCGAGATGGAGGCGGCCCTGTCCGAGTACGTCCGCGCCCCGAAGGTGAACGTGATTGTCACCGGCTTCGTCGGCGACCTGCCCGACCAGGTGCGCGTCATCGGCCAGGCGGCCAAGCCGCAGTCCCTGCCGTTCCGCGCCAACATGACGGTGCTGGATGTCCTGATCGCCTCCGGTGGTCTCGGACAGTTCGCGGCGGGCAATCGCGCGCACATCGTCCGGACGGTCAACGGCCAGCCCACCAAGATCAAGGTGCGCCTCGCCGACATCGCCGAGAAGGGCGACCTGAAGACGAACATCCCGGTCCGCCCGGGCGACGTCCTCGTCATCCCCGAATCCCGCTTCTGAAGGCCCCAAGCGCATGAATGAACTCCTGATCGAACTGCGCCAGGTGGCCTTCGGGGCCTGGCGGTTCCGCTGGGTAGGCGTCATCGCCGCCTGGATCCTCGCCCTCGTCGGCTGGGCGATGGTCTACTCGCTGCCGGACGTGTATGTCTCCCGCACCCGCGTCTACGTGGACAGCGAGAGCATCCTGCGACCGCTGCTCACCGGCATCGCCGTCCAGCGCAACGTGGACGCCGAAGTGAAGTTGATGGCGACGGTGCTGCTGAGCCGCCCCAACCTCGAGAAGGTGGTGCGCTCGACGGACCTCGGCCTGCGCTCCACCGACGAGAAGTCGATGGACCGTCTGGTGACCCAGCTGCAGGACAGCATCGAGGTGAACACCACCTCGAAGAACGTGTTCGAGATCAGCTTCGAGGACAACGACAAGCGCACCTCCTACAAGGTGGTGCAGACCCTGCTCGACACCTTCATCGAGGACACCCTCGGCATGAAGCGTTCCGACTCGGGTGTCGCGCAGCGCTTCCTGCGTGATCAGCTCCGCGAGTACGAGCAGCGCCTCAACGACTCCGA
>JBJTPC010000270.1:0-3964 GCA_046074905.1 Gammaproteobacteria bacterium | reverse complement strand
TGGCCGACCGGCTCGGCATCGGCTACGCACGTCTGTCCGCCCTGCGGCCGGCCCTCGTCTACTGCTCCATCAGCGGTTACGGACAAACCGGGCCGATGCGGGATGCGGGCGGTCATGACATCAATTACCAGTCGCTGGCCGGCGTGCTGGACCAGCAGGGCCATGCCGGGGGCCCGCCTGCCCCCGGCAATTTCCCGGTCGCAGACATCGCCGGCGGTGCGCTCTCGGCCGCCGTGGGCATCCTCGCGGCGGTGCTGGCGGCCCGTACCCATGGCCGCGGTTGCCACGTCGACGTGTCGATGACCGATTGCCTGCTGGCGCAGAACCTCTCGGCGGCGATGACCTTGCAGTCGGCGGGTCGTTCGGCGCCACGCGGCGGCGACTACCTGAGCGGCGGCCTGCCCTGCTATGGCACCTACGCGACAAGCGATGGCCGCTACATGGCGTTGGGTGCCCTGGAACCCAAGTTCTGGCAGAACTTCTGCCAGGCCGTGAGCCGCCCGGATCTCCTGCCGCTGGGTCATGTGATGGGACGTGACGCCGTGGCGGCGAAGGCCGCCATCGCCGAGGTGATCGCTGCCCGCACCCAGGCGGAATGGGTGGAGGCTTTCCGTGGGGTGGATGCCTGCTTCACGCCCGTGCTGACGCTCACCGAAGCGCTGGATTCGGCACAGGCCCGGGCGCGCGGTCTGGTGCGTCACGTCGAGCATCCCGAAGGCGGTGCGCATTGGCAGTACGCCTCGCCTTGGCGCTTCAACGGCGAGGCGCCGCCGCCGCCGGCCCGCGAGGCGGTGGGGGTGGGGGCGGATAACGCGACCGTGCTGGGGGAGGGGACCTGACGACAGCGACAGCCGCGACCGCGGCCGGGACCTCGGTCGGGCAGGCGGTACAATGGCGCAACCAGAAGGAGCCCCGCATGACGCCGAAGCCGATCCCGAGCCGCGAACGCCTCATCTTCGCCATGGATGTCGCCGATGCCACCGAGGCGCGACAGGTGGTGGAACAGCTCGGCGAGAGCGTGCAGTTCTACAAGATCGGCCTCGAACTTTTCATGGCCGGTGGCTACTTCGAACTGCTCGACTGGATGGTGGCGCGCGAGAAGAAGCTGTTCGTCGACCTCAAGTTCTTCGACATCCCCGCCACCGTCGCGGCGGCCGTGAAGCGTCTCAACGGCCGCGGCGTGACTTTCACCACCGTCCACGGCAACCAGGCCATCATGGAAGCGGCGGCGGCGGCCAAGGGTGACGTCAAGGTGCTTGCCGTCACCGCGCTCACCTCCCTGGACCGCGGCGACCTCACTGACCTCGGCTTCCAGTGCGACGTGCAGCAGCTCGTGCTGTCGCGTGCCAAGCGGGCGCTCGAGACGGGCGTCGATGGCGTGGTTTCCAGCGGCATGGAAGCGGCGCTGCTGCGCCAGTATCTCGATCACAAGCTGCTGGTGGTCACGCCCGGCATCCGCCCCGTGGACAACCGTCCCGAGGACGACCAGAAGCGCGTGCTGACGCCCACGGCCGCCTTCCAGGCTGGCGCCGACTACATCGTGGTGGGTCGTCCCATCCGCGACGCGGCGGATCCGCGGGCTGCCGCCGAACGCATCCAGGCGGAAATCGCCGCCGTCTTCCCATGAGTCGCCCGCCGCTCAAGGACGACACCTTCCTGCGCGCCCTGCTGCGCCAGAAGACTTCGCGGACGCCGGTATGGATGATGCGGCAGGCGGGACGTTATCTCCCGGAGTACCGCGCCACGCGGGCGAAGGCCGGCAGTTTCCTGCAGCTCTGCATGAATCCGGAGCTGGCCTGCGAAGTGACGCTCCAGCCGCTGGCACGCTATCCGCTCGATGCTGCCATCCTGTTCTCGGACATTCTCACCATTCCCCACGCGATGAACGTGGGTCTCGAGTTCGAGGCCGGCGAGGGCCCGGTCATCCGTCGGCCGGTGCGTTCGCGTGCCGACGTGGAAGCGCTGCCGCGGCCGGATCCGGAAGGCGAGTTGCGCTACGTGATGGATGCCGTGCGTCTCATCCGCCACGAGCTCGACGGGCGCGTACCGCTGATCGGGTTCGCGGGCAGCCCGTGGACGGTGGGTTGCTACATGGTCGAGGGTGGCGGCACCAAGAACTTCTCGCGCATCAAGGGCATGCTCTATGCGGAGCCGGCCACGCTGCACGCCCTGCTCGACCGCCTCGCCGAGGCCACCATCGCCTACCTGAACGCCCAGATGGCGGCCGGCGCGCAAGCGCTGATGGTGTTCGACACCTGGGGTGGCGTGCTGTGCCCGCGTGATTACCGCGAATTCTCGCTGCACTACATGGCGAAGATCGTCGATGGTCTCGACAAGGAGCCCGAGGGGCGCCGTGTACCGGTCATCCTGTTCACCAAGGGCGGCGGCGCATGGTTGCCGGAGATGGTGCGGGCCGGGGCCGACGCGCTCGGTGTCGACTGGACCTGCGACCTCGCCGAGGCGCGGGCTGCCGTGCGCGACAGTGTGGCGCTGCAGGGGAATCTCGATCCCAACGTGCTGTATGCGCCCCACGAGGTGATCCGCGAGGAAGTCGCCCGCACGCTCGCCAGCTACGGCCATGGCCACGGCCATGTCTTCAATCTCGGCCACGGCATCCATCCGGATGTCGATCCCGACAAGGCCGCCGCGCTGATTGCGGCGGTCCACGAGTTGTCTCCTTCCTACCACCGTTGACCCAACGCCGTTGAAAACGCCCCCCGGACGGGTGCGTGACCGCAAGGAACCCAAGCGACACCATGGATATCGACAAGATCAGTATCGGCGAGGACCCGCCGCGCGACGTGAATGTGCTCATCGAGATCCCGCAGGGCGGGGTACCGGTGAAATACGAGCTGGACAAGGAGAGCGGCGTGCTGCGGGTCGACCGCTTCCTGCACACTGCGATGTACTACCCGGGCAATTACGGATTCATTCCCCACACGCTCTCCGGCGATGGTGATCCGGTCGACGTGATGGTGGTCGGCCAGGTACCGGTCGTTCCGGGGGCGATTGTCCGCTGCCGTCCGGTTGGAGCCTTGCTGATGAAGGACGAGGCCGGCCCCGACGAGAAACTGATTGCCGTGCCGGTGGACAAGCTCCATCCGTTCTATACCGGCGTGAAGAGCTATCAGGACCTGCCGGTGATCCTCACCGAGCAGATCGCCCACTTCTTCCAGCATTACAAGGACCTGGAGAAGGGCAAGTGGGTCACCATCGTGAACTGGGTCGGTCCCGAGAAGGCCGAGCGCATGATCATCGATGGCATCCGCCGTGCGGCACAATCCGGCGATGATGTGGCGGCTCACCATATCGCTGCTGCGGCCATGCAGAAGCGGGCGGCGCGCAGGAAGTCCTGAGAGGCACCGCGTGCGCCCTCCAGGAGGCCCGCCGGGGTCGCGCGCCTAGCGGAACGCGCAGCCGCTCTGCACGCCCAGTTTGCGCAGGATGATGGCCAGCGGGCAGAAGCCCGTGAAGGCCGATTGCAGCAGGTTGGCGCCGACGAAAGCGGTGAACCACAGCCACTGCGGATTCACGTAGTGGGCCAGCGCCAGGCTGAGCAGCACCATTGTTCCGGCAAAAGCCACCACGGCTCGATCGAGATTCATCGCAGTCTCCTTTCCTAGAGTGAGCCCACCGCGTGGGCAAGAGCCAGGCGCGCCAGCGCCTGGTCGAACTCGGCCTGGTCCCGCCCTGACACCGCCAGCGTATGCAGCCTGACGGCATCCAGCACCTGCGTGTGGCTGGCGAGGCCGGCGCCGTACAACTCGCGGCTCTGCCGCTCGTTTTCGGCGGCCTGTGCCGTGGCGGCATTGGCGACACGCCAGCGGGCACCGGCGTCGCGGACCGCCATCCAGGCGCCACGTACCTGCAACTCGATGCCGCTGCGTGCGTCATCGGTGCGCCGGGCTGCGGCGGTGGCGGCGAAGCGCAGCGCGGCCGTCCGCTCGCGCGTCGCGCCGGCGTC
>JBJTPC010000269.1:0-4216 GCA_046074905.1 Gammaproteobacteria bacterium | reverse complement strand
CGTGATGCGCGACCAGGACCACTCGAGCGGGCCACGCGGGGCGCGGGAACAATCGGTCCTCGACCCGACGCGGGATATCCGCGAGCAGCAAGGCTCCCTCGCCCCCCGCCGCTACCCACAGCACGCAGGACCCTGCATTGTCATCGCTCTCCGCCACCACTCCCGGATGCAGGAAACGGAACAGCACGCCGTCGTGATGCCAGACGAGCCCGGTGCGGCAGGGTTGGCGGTCATGCCGGGCCGCGCCCGCATCGCCGCCCCACCACACCACGGCCTGCGGAGAGTGCTGCAGGAGCGCGGGCAGCCCCGCCGAATGGTCGGTATCGGCGTGACTGACCACCACGGCATCGACCTGTCCCGTGCCGCCGGCACGCAGGAACGGCACCACCACACGTTCCCCGGCATCGCTCTCCGGACCGTAGGCCGGACCGGGGTCGAACACCAGGCGGCGGCGGGCGGTCTCGATGACCGCGGCGCTCCCTTGGCCGACATCCAGCACGGTCAGGCGGAACGAGCCAGGCAAGAGCGCGGGACGCGGCCAGACCAGAACGGCCACCGCCGCGAGCGTACACACCAGACGCCAGCGCCGCGGAACCAGCGGTGAGGTGGCCAGCAAGGCCAGCAGCAGCACGCCCGCCGCGCCGGCCCAGCCCGGTGCCGCCGGGCTCCATTGGCTTCCCGGCCAGTGCGTGCTGACCTCCAGACCGCGGATCACGGTATCGAGCGCGGCGACCAGCGCGGGCATGATCGCGGCGCCGACGGCGGGCCACAGGGCCACGCACAGCGTCGCCAGGAGGACGGCCGGCACCAGCAGCAGCGAGAACAAGGGAATCGCCACGGCGTTCACCGGCAGGCTGACCCAGCCCGGCAGCCCCACGCTGGCGGCCAGCAACGGTGCGAGGACGAGAGTCACCACGCCTTGCACCTGCAGGAATTCCCGCAACTCGCGTCGCCAGCGCGGGTCTGCCCCCGCAGGCGGCGTCCCCGGCAACCGGGCCGCTGCCGCCCACAGCAAGGCGCCCACGGCGCCGAACGACAGCCAGAATCCCAGGGAGGCGACCGCAAACGGCTCCACGGCGAGGGCCAGCACCAGGGCCATCGCCCACGGCAAGGCGATGCCCGTCTCGCGGCGGCAACCGTGTACGGCGAGGGCGATCGCCAGCATCCATACCGTGCGCCACGCGGGCAGGTTGCCGCCGGCCAGCGACGCATAGGCTGCGGCGGCGAGCACCGCCACCAATCGGCTGAACGGTCCGAGCGAGGCCGGCGGCGCCAGGTGGCCGCGCCCGCGGATCACCCGCGCGAGGCCGAGTACCAGCGCGGCGAACAGCGTGACATGCAGGCCGGAAACAGCCACCAGATGGGAGACGCCGGTGATGGCGAACACCCGCCAATCCGCATCCGGAATTCGGTCCTGGAAACCCAGCGCCAGCGCCAGCAGCAACCCCAGACCCGAGGGCGAGGCCTGCTGCCCGGCAGCCGCAGACAGACGTGCCGCCAACCAATCGCGCCACCCATCGACCCGCGCCTGCCATCCGGGCGCAGCCTCGGCACAGACTCCGGCGGTGAGGCGCCGTGCGGTACGTACCGAACCGGTCGCATCGACCCCCGCCTGCAACAGGGCGAGCGTGTAATCGGCACCCCCCGGATTGACCAGGCCTCGCGGCGCCCGCAGTTTGGCGTTGACTTGCCAGCGCTCGCCCGGTCGCGGCACGGTTGCGGACCGATACCATGCCAACCGGATCCGCCGGGCCGGTTCGGCGCCGGCCACGGGGCGCAGGTCGAAGCGGACCCGGCCCGGGGTGATCTGCGGCAAGCCCTCGATGCACCCCTCGAACACCGCGACCCGTGACTCCAGCGCGGGCGACCAGCGATGCCGGATCGCCTCCTGGCCGGCGGCGACCAGCATCACGAGTCCCGCCGTGGCGCCGGCAAGACCCGCCAGAACGCCGCGCTGCCAGGGCTGATGCCGATGGCTTGCCGCGTAAATCAGCACCCCGCTGCCGAGCAGGATTCCGACGAGGCGATCGGCGGTGAACGGCGGCAAGGCCGCCCAGGAAAGTCCCCAGGCGGCCATCAGCGTCCAGCCGAGTGCAAAGGCCATCCAGCCCATGCCCGGGAGAATGGACCGCACGCGTCACGGGGTGGCCGCTCATTTTCGGCCGTTGGCGACGGGAATCGGCGGGTGCGCCCGCGACGTGCGGAGTTTCGGGTGGAATCAGCCGCCTGTCGTCACGCCGGACGCAACCGGCCGTTCTCCAGCATCACCCGACGCTCCATGCGCGCGGCCAGACGCTCGTCGTGCGTGACCACGACGAGGCTGGTGCCGAAATCCGCATTCAGCTCCAGCATCAGCGCAAATACGGCTTCCGCATTGCGCCCATCCAGGTTCCCGGTGGGCTCGTCGGCGAGCAGCAGTGCCGGACGCGTGACCAGCGCCCGAGCCACGGCCGCCCGCTGGCGCTCTCCCCCCGACAATTCCGCCGGACGGTGGTGGCTACGCGCCGCCAACCCGACGCGCTCGAGCAAGGCCGCCGCTTGCGCCATCGCCTCACCGGTCGGCACGCGACGAATCAGCAAGGGCATGGCCACATTCTCGAGCGCACTGAACTCGGGCAGCAAGTGATGGAACTGGTAAACGAAGCCGACCGCGCGGTTGCGCAACCGACCACGAGCCGCCTCGTCGAGTGCAGTCATCGACTCGCCGACGACACGCACCTCGCCACCGGTCGGCAGGTCCAGCCCACCCAGCACCTGCAGCAGTGTGGTCTTGCCGGAGCCCGAAGCACCGACCACGGCCACCCGTTCACCACGGCCTACCGTGAAATCCACGCCATCCAGCACGCGCAGCACCGCGGGACCGGAGTGGAATTCGCGAACGATGCCGGTGGCCTCAAGCACCGGGACAGGGGCGGTCATGGCGTCACTCCTGGCGCAAGGCCTGGGCGGGGGCGAGGCGCGAGGCGCGCCAGGCCGGATAAAGGGTCGAGAGCGTCGACAGCACCAGCGCCACCAGCGCGACGGTCAACACTTCCCCCGGAAGGATCCGCGAGGGCAACTCGCCGATCAGGTAGACACGGGCATCGACCAGGGTCGTACCGAGCGCGCGCTCCAGCGCCTGGACCCAGGGACCGACATTCCAGGCGAGCAGGACCCCGAGGATCACGCCGCTCAGCGTGCCGACGGCACCCAGGGCCAAACCGTGCAGCATGAAGGTGCGCAGGATCCCCGCCGGACTCGCGCCGAGCGTCCGCAGGATGGCAATGTCACTGCCCTTTTCCTTCACCACCATCACCAGGGTGGCCACGATGTTGAATGCTGCCACCCCCACCACCAGCAGCAGGATCACGAAGAGAATTCCCTTGGTGACCTGGATGGAGTGGAAAAAATTGGCGTGCTTGCGCGACCAGTCGCTGACGTACACACCGCCGCCGAGCGCAACCGCGACTTCATGGACCCGGCGGCCCGCCTGGAAAGGATCGGCAAGCGCGAGGCGCAAGCCGGTGACCGAGTCGCCCAACTGATAGAGCCGCGCGGCATCTGCCAGATGCAGCAGCACGAGGCCCCGATCGTACTCGTAGAGCCCGGAATCGAAGATCCCGGCCACGGTCAGACGGCGCAGTCGTGGCACCACGCCGGCAGGCGTCGCCGTGCCCCGCGGGACCACCAGCAGGACGCGGTCCCCGAGGCCGACCCCGAGTTCGGCTGCGAGCGCATCCCCGATCACGACATTCCAGCCGCCGTCCGCGAGGGCCTCGAGCGAACCGGCCACGACGTGCCGCGAGAGCGAGCCGACCTGCGCCTCCGCTGACGGATCGATACCGCGCACCACGGCCCCTACCGGAATCCTGCCGCGGGTGCTGGCTGCGGCCAGCAAGCCCTGATCCTCGATGTACGGAGCCACCGCGATGACCCCGGAAACGCGGGCGGCCTGTCCCTGCAGCATCCGCCAGTCCTCGAGGCGTCCCTCGAGACCGCTGATGGTCGCGTGCGAGGCGACCGCGAGGATGCGCACCCGCAACTGCTCCTCGAACCCGTTCATCACCGACAGGACCACGATGAGCACCGCCACCCCGAGCGCGATACCAGCGAGCGCCACGGCGGAGATGAAGGACAGGAACCCGCCACCGCCCAGGGAGCGGCGCGCGAGACGCCATTCGTAGGGAACGCCGCTCATTCGTAACGCAGGGCGATGGCCGGAGGCGTCGCCGCTGCC
>JBJTPC010000268.1:0-6528 GCA_046074905.1 Gammaproteobacteria bacterium | reverse complement strand
CTGGTCACCGCGGTTTCCTTCTCCACCACTGCGAGCGAGAGCTTGCCGAACTCGGCCGCCGTCCCCGCATTCATGATTCGACGGAGCGCACGGTAGGGAAGTCCCTTGTCCGCCATGACGGTCACCTCGGGAGGCTCGGCGGCAGTTCGTCCCACCTTCAACTTGGCCGCCTCCGCGCGCAGGGCGTTGGCCAGCGGTTCGGGCACCGCCGCCTCGCCGGCATCAAGTTCACTCACGGACATCACCCGCGCACCATTCACGAACACCTCCTCCCGGGTGACCAGCAGCGTGATGGTCTCGCGTGGCGACTTCTCCGCGGTGGACATGGGAATGGCGATGTTCTTGCTGTTGGGCAGGATCTCGTAGTCGGCGGCATGGACAAGCAGGTAGACCACCAGGATCGTCAGCATGTCGATCATGGGAATGAGCGCCGGCATCCCGTGCCCACCGCCCCCGCCCTTCACCCGTCCCCGCCGCAGTTGGCGCAAGCGACTCATTGCGGTGCATCTCCGAGAGCCACCTGCGGGAACAACTCGCCGCGGGCGGGTTGGCCGTCCTGCATGCCGTCATAGCTGCGCACGGCATCCATCACCTGGACGATGGTGTCGTAGGGCACTTCGGGCTCCGGCAGGACAGTGGCGTCCTTCTTCCCGGGGAAGCGGGCCTTGACGCGCGCGAGGTAGTCGGACAGGGGCTTGAGGTCACCCTTGGCATCGTCGCGCGGGAAGGACTGCAGCAGCCCCGTGTTGCGGTCCGCCACCTCGATCGCACCCTGCCGGATGATCACCTCGAGTTCCAGCTGCTCGATCTTCTCGAGCTCCTGCGGCACCTCCGCCGGCAGATCAAGTTCGAGGATTCGCGTCTTCGAGAACACCGCGGTGAAGATCAGGAAGAAGATGAGGATCACCATCACGTCCAGCATCGGGACGATGTTGATGTCGTTCTTCCCGTGCCGGCGCGCATGCGAGCGCGCCTGCCGCCGGGCGATGCGGGATCCGCTCATGCACGGCCACCGGGCGCGGCGCCACCCTGCTGGGCTTGCTGCGCCTGCTGGCTCTCGTAGAGGGAGTTCATGACCTTCACTGTCGCCACCTCGAGACTGTCGGTGAGTTCCGTGGTCTTCGACTCGAGGTACATGTGCGCGAGCAACAGCGTGATCGCCACGATCAAGCCAAGCGCAGTGTTGTTCATGGCCACGGAGATCGAGGCTGCGAGCAGGCTGGCCTTCTCGGCGGGATTCGACTGCGCCACGGCGGCGAAAGCGTTGATCAGGCCGATGACGGTGCCCAGCAGGCCCATCAGCATGCCGATGTTGGCCATGGTGGCGAGATAGTGCGTGCGCTGCTCGAGCCGCGGCACGATCTCCACCAGGCTCTCCTCCATCGCCTTCTCGACGTCGTCACGGCGTCGCGAACCGGGGATGCGGCTGAGACCGTAGCGCATCACCTGCGCCAGCGCCGTCTCCGACTGGGCCGACACCTCCAGTGCCTCCCGGTAGCGACCGCCCTCCAGCAGCGGCTGCAACTCGCTCCAGAACACCTTGTTGCCGCTCCCCACCTTGCGCAGGTAGAGGAAGCGTTCGACGGCGATGACCAGGCCGACCACCCAGACGAGGGCGATGGGATAGAGGAAGACACCGCCCTGCTTGAAGAAGTTGATGATGATGTCGAGAGAGTTCATCTTGCGTTCCGCTCCGTTGGGGGTGCGCCGGCCGGCAGGCCAACCGCACCGGTGAATCAATCCTGCTTGCCGCGTGCCGACTGGGCCGCATCATCGTCTGGCTTGCCCTCGGTGCCGGACTTGCCGCGCGACGATGCCTGTGGGGTCTTGCCGAGAACCTGGTGGTACTGGAGTTCGCGACGGAACTCCTCACGGTCCAGCGGTTCCAGGGCATCGTCCAGCAACGACCGGGCCACCGGTTCGACCGCACCCGGCGAGGAGTCCTTCCAGGGAACGATGACCATGACGTTGGGCAACTCGCGATTGCCGGTGATGGTGGTCTGATCGAGTTCGACCCGGTCCACCGTCTTGCCGGTGGACGTCGCGGCTGTCGCGCGCTCCGCGGGGACAGGCTGCGCCGGCGCGGGCCGGGCGTCTCCCGCAGGCGCCGAGCGCTCCGTCCCGGGAGGCGCGGTGTTGGCCACCGTGAACCAGCCGGCCATCGCCAATCCTGCCACCAGGCGTGTCAAGGGGCGCGTCATGGAACATCTCCGTTGTCGGCAGACGGGTTGGCGAGGCGCTGGCGCAGCTCGGCGATCCAGCCCGTCAGGCGCTTGTCCTCGGGCTCGCCGGCAGCGGCACGCGTCGCCGCAGCGCGTTCGAAGAGCGGCAAGGCTTCCGCAGGCAACTGGCGATAGAGGTCGAGGAACACGGCCACGTTGCGCTGGATACGCGCATCCTGCGGCCGCAGGGCCAGGGCACGCCGGTAGGCGGGCTCGGCCTCGGCCAGGCGGCCCTCGCGACGCAGCACATGCGCGTACTCGACCAGCGCGAGCGCATTCGCGGGATCCGCTCGCAGCACCTCCTCCAGCCGTGTCCGGGCAGCGGACAAAGTCACTGCGCCCGGGACGACACTGAAGAACGATGTGTCCTCCGTCTTGCCGTAACGACCTGCCTTGAGCAAGGCGAGGACCTCGAGCGTCTTCTCGACGTTCGCATCGTGGTAACCCTCACCCAGCCGGGCGATGTTGACCTCGAACACGCCGATGGCCTTCTCGTTGAAGGGGTCGGCCTGGTCCTCGAGCAGCAGGTCGTATTGCTCGCGCTCGTCATCGGCCAGACCCTTCGGCCGCTGCGAATCGAGCAAGGCGCGGGCGAGATGCCGATAGAGCTCTCCCGTTTCGAAGGTGGCGGCCGTCGACACCTCGGCAATCCCGTAAGCCGCCGCGGCATCGTAGGCCTTGATGGCCCGCTCGAGCGCGACGCGCTTGGCCGCGAGCGCCTTCTTGAGCGGTAAATTCAGGCGAATCCGCTGGTAGGCGTCACGTGCGGGGGCGGCCATCTCGAGCGCCGCTGACGCCGCCAGCGAGCGGGTACGGTCGGTACGCTGGCTCCCGGCAGCGGCATCCGCCGCCACGAGCCGCTCCAGCCACTTCCGGCGTTCCTCGGGAAAGCCACGGCTGCCCCAGAAATCGGCGAGGATCTGGCGTGCCTCCATGGCCCGGTCCAGCGGCTGCGGATAACGCACGACGTAACGCTCGAAAGTCAACGCCGAGCGGTAGCGACTGGTCGGTTGGTGCAGTTCCGCCACCCGCCAGAGTGCCTCGCGCCGGACTTCCGCAGATTCCTGCGGCGAGTTGGCAAGGCGCTGGTACTCGGCAAGTGCCGCCGCGGACTGACCGCTCTCGGCGTACGCGAGCGCCAGCGCACGCGAAACCTCCGCAGCGGCCGGATGTCGAGGGAACTCGCTTCGGAAACGCTCCAGCACGCCGATCGCGCGGTTCCACTGCCGGGCGCGGAGCAACAAGGCACCGGCATCGTAATCTGCGGTCACCCGCGTCGGCGTCGCTGGCGCCACGATCCGGATTCGCAACCACTCGGCGACTGCACCCTCCGTGTCCCCGGCCGCCTGCTTCGCCTCGCCCTGGCGATAAATGGCAACCGCCAGCCGCTCCAGCACCGGTTGTCGTTCCGCATCACCGGCGGGCAGCAGCCCGAGAAGTTGCTGCAACGCACCCTCGGCGGTGGCCCAGTCCGCGGTATCGAACCGCCCATTGCCGATGACGGCCAGGGCCAGGCGACGCTTGTCCGCACCGACGGCTGGCGTCCGGTCCAGCAAGCGCTGCGCGATCGCGATGGCCTCGGCGTACTGCCGACGGTCATACAGGTCCTTGGCGGCACGTGCGAGGACCGTCGGTGCCTCCGGGTGCTCGGGGAAGGCCGCAGCGAAACGCATTGCCGCCGCCTGGGCGCGGGCCTGGGCGGCAATCCGCTCGCTGTCAGGCAAGCGCTCCGCGCCGCGATCGTAGGCGACCACGCCGGCATAGGCGGCCTCGGCCGCGCTGCCGTCGGCAGCGCCGTCGTAGGCCACACGATCGTACTCCGCGGCAGCCCCGGCAAACTGGCCACTCTCGAGCAGCGTGTCGGCCAGCAAGCGGCGCGTGCGCGTCGTATCCGTCGTCGCCGGGAACTGGCTCAGCAACTGCCGATACCAGCGTGCCGCCTCGACGAAATCCTCGGCCCGCCGCTCGCGCTGGGCGCGGGCATGATGGAACTCCGCGAGATCGCGCAAATGGGTCTGGAGATCGCGCAGCAGGCCCGGTTGATCCTCGATGCGACGTCCGTTCCAGTAGGGCTGGTCGACGCTGTAACGCTCGACGAACTCCCGCTTGCCGTCCACCACCAGTTCCAGGAATCCACCGCGCGTGTAGGCCGCCAAGGCCTGCAGCAGCAGCAAGGGGGCCTGGTCGCTGTCGGGTGCCCGGCGCACGTAAGCCCGGTAGGCGTCCGCCGCGTCGGTATAGCGTTGCTTCTCGAGATAGAGGTCGCCGAGGCGTGCGTACAGCAGCCAGGCGTAGGGCGGAACGCCGCGGCGTTCCATGACCGCCTCCACGGAGGCTGCGCCCTCGAGGTAGCTCAGACCGAGGCTGAGGGCCCTGAAAGTATCCTCGACCAATTCACGGTCGGCACGCGACAACTGCGGCAAGTCGCGCACGGCACCAGGCGGGCCACCGGCCACGAGCTTCCGGTCAAGCACCCGCATGAAGGGCTCGATGCTTGCCTCGTGCTCCGACTGCTTGAACAACGCCCAGCCCAGCTTGTAGAGCGACTGCTCGTGAAAGGGATTGCCAGGCCCGCGCCCGATGACCGCCTCGTAGCCGCGCTGGGCCTCGCTCCAGCGACTGGCACTGAAAAGGCTCTCCGCGCGACGGAACCAGGCCTCGGCAGCGAGTTCACTGTCGGGATACTGCGTGACCAGCCGCTCCAGGGTGACGGCTGCTGCCTCCGCCTGACCGTCTGCCTCCTGGGCACGGGCGAGTTGATAGAGCACCGAATCGGCGCGCACCTGATCCGGATACTCCTGCAGCAGGCGCTGGTAGAGCAGGATGGCATCACGCGTCTCGAGCGGCGAACCCTCCGCGAGATCCTCGCTGATGCGCGTGAACTCGCCCGCGGACAACTTGAGGTCCCCGAGACGACGCAGCGCCTCGGCACGCAACTCCTGCTCTCCACGGTCCAGCGCCAGGAATTGCTCGTAGGCGGCCCGTGCTGCGGCGGGGTCCGCCTGTACCGGGGCGTCACGACGGATTTCCACGGGTCGGGAACGCAGGTCGCCAATGGTCGGTGGACGCTCCTTGGCCGCGACCGGCAGCATCACGCCCATGAGCGAGCAGGCCAGCCACGAACGTCGCATGCGCCGGTTCATGGTTGTCCCCCGCCGCTGCGCCGATCGAGAATCGCGGCAAGCGCGAACCTTGCGCGCACCTCGTACTCGCCCAGCCGCGCCTGCTGCGCCTGCAATTCGCGGATGGCCACGGAGGACAGGAATTGCTCCTGGCGGGCGCGGGAGG
This sequence comes from Gammaproteobacteria bacterium, assembly GCA_046074905.1. GTDB lineage: Bacteria > Pseudomonadota > Gammaproteobacteria > Steroidobacterales > Steroidobacteraceae > CAIOHZ01. Next base: position 1,018 of record JBJTPC010000268.1, on the reverse strand, counting down.
CGCGCACCCGGTCGCGCATGGCCGCCAGTCGCGGTTGCAGCGTATCGATGCGCATGGCGTAGTCCGCATAGCGCGCCGGCATGGCCGTACGTGCCTCCTCCACCTGCGCGCGGGCACGCTCCACCTGCGGCAGCACACCATGCACCGTATCGAGACTCCGGCGCAGTGCCGATGATCGTGGCTTCAGTGCCGCCGACAAGCGCCACTGCAGCAAGCCCTCGAGCAAGCGGAACCCCTCGCGCGCATCCGCCAGATCGGGATCCTCAGGTCGGGCCGCGAGCGTGGCTTCAATCCGGGCGAGGCGCTCGAGGATCGACTGCTCGCGCGCGTTGGCAAGCGCGGCAGCGTCTCGCGTGCCGACCGCGGCGTCCAGGCGTGTGGCGAGGCCCTGCTGCCGCTCGCGCAGCGACGGCACGCTGATGGCATCCGTGGTTGACAGCAACCCGGGCACCACGGTGGCGAAGCGACCGCGTCGCAGGGTCACCATCTCGCGGAAGGCATCGAGCCCACGGTCCGCAGCCGCCAACCGCCGCTCGGTCGCCACCAGCGAACGATGGTTTTTCAGGGCTTCCTGGAAATCATGGCTGGCGAGCAGCGTCAGGAGGTAACGGGTTTCGGGGAGGTCCGGCAGCTTGCGGACCTGCCACAACCAACCCTCGAGGTCCTTTCCCTCCTTGTCGGCGATGGTCCGCAGCAAGCGTCCCTTGCGCAGGGCAGCGATGGATTCCTCCAGCCGTGCACGCTCGGCGGCGAAGGCGCGCAAGGCCGCCTGGTACTGCTCTACTGCCTGCGCATCCGCACCCAGCTGCTGGTAAGCCTGCGGAATCGCGAGGTAGCTCTCCTGGACCGCCGCATCCACGAGCGTCCGCCCCTGCAACTCCAACCACGGCACGAGGGCGCGCTCCTGCTCGCCACGGGCTGCCGAAGCCCAGCCGGCGGCCCGGGGCGCGCGGTTGGAGAGCGGACCCTCCCGTCTCACTTTCTCGAAAGCGGCACGTGCCACGGCCGCATCACCCTA
>JBJTPC010000267.1:0-6123 GCA_046074905.1 Gammaproteobacteria bacterium | reverse complement strand
CCACCGACCCCGTCTGCGCCACCGGCGCCACCGGCGCCGCCGACCCCGCCGACCCCGCCGACCCCGGCTGAGCCGCCAGTGCCGCCGCCGACCATTCCGCCGAACAGCGGGGGTGGCTAGACCAGCGTCGCCTCGCCGAGGTGCGGCGTGGCGTTGAACATTGCCAGGGTGCGGCGCGATCCGGTCCAGGCCACTTCCGTGAGCGAGGTGTTGCGCACCGCGTAGCTGAGGTCGATCACCGCCTCGTGGTGCAGCGACAGCAGATGCCCCAGACAGACGGCAATCAAGCCGCCGCTGGTGAACGCGAGGGTGCGCCCCCCATCCGGCACGGATTGCCCGAAAGCATTCCGTGCCGGCGAACAGCCGGCGGCCAGGGCGCGCTCGACCCGGGCGGTGAAGGCGGTCCAGTTCTCGACGCCGGGCGGATTGAATTCGCCACGGACCCAGCGGCGGTAGGCACCATCGAACTGCTTGAACACCTCGCGGATCCGCGCCTGCCGTTCGCCATCGCCGATTTCCTCGGCATGGAAGGCGTCGAGGTCCGCTTCGCTGCGCCCGAGGTGGCTGTTGAACATGCGGATGGCATCGTGCTCGTCGAATTCCGGCACCAGTTCCGCCTCGGGCAAGGGCAGGCCGATGGCCGCATAGGCCTCACGCACCCCCTGTTCGGTCTGCCGATGGCGCAACCGCGGTCCGATCAGCACCCGGTCGAAATGCTCGCCCCGTTGCGCCAGCCAGCGCCCCAGCGCCCGGGACTGCTCCTCGCCGATCGGCGAAAGTTGGTCGTAGTTGCGGCCGAAAAAGCTGGCCTGTCCATGGCGGACTAGCGTGAGATGTCCCAAGGGTCACTCCGGGAAAGGGAGCCTCATGATAAGGCAGCCGCGCGCGCTACACTGCCCGCATGAGCCGCAAGACCATCCACGACGTCGCGGCCGCGGCGGGCGTCTCGATCAAGACCGTCTCGCGCGTGCTCAACGACGAGACCAACGTCCGGCCCGACACGCGTACGCGCGTGCTGGCGGCCATCGAGGCCCTGCAGTTCCGGCCGAGCCTGCTGGCACGCAGCCTGGCCGGCAACCGCAGCCATACGCTGGGCTTCATCTATGACGACCCCAGCGTCCATCACCTCACCGACCTGCAGCGTGGTGCGATGGCGCGGTGCCGCGAGGCGGGCAATCGACTGCTGGTGCAGCCGTTCGTGGAACGGGGTGCCGAGCTGGTGCGGGAGGTGGTCGGCTTCGTGACGCAAACCCACCTCGACGGCCTGATCGTCACGCCGCCGCTTTCCGTGTTGCCCGATCTCGCCGCGGCGCTGGAAGCCGCGGGTATCGCCCACGCGCGCATCGCCCCCGGGGACGGTGCGACCAACGTGCCGACCACGGACATGGATGATGTCGGGGCGGCCCGCGAGATGACCGAGCATTTGCTCGCGCTCGGGCATCGGCGCATCGCGTTCATCATCGGTCATCCGGAGCATGTCTCGGCCCATCAGCGCTTCATGGGATTCCGGCTGGCAATGGAGGCCCGCGGACTCCTGCCCCCGGCAGCCCATGTGGTCCAGGGCGCCTACACCTTCGAAAGCGGGGTGGCGGCGGCACGCCGGCTGCTGGCCTTGAAGCCGCGGCCGACGGCCGTGTTCGCCAGCAACGACGACATGGCGGCGGGCGTGCTGCTGACCGCACATGACTTGGGTATCGCGGTTCCCGCGGAACTGTCGGTGGCGGGCTTCGACGACAGCTTCATCGCCGGCACGCTCTGGCCACGGCTGACCACCATTCATCAGCCGAGCTTCGATCTGGCCTACGAGGCCACCGGGCAGTTGCTGGCCTACCTGAAATCCGGCGAGGTGCCCCTGCGGCAGCGGGTGCCGCACCGGTTGGTGGTGCGTGCCTCGACCGGGCCCCCTGACGAGTGACAGCGTTGTCATGGCTGTGATAATCTCACTGCCATGAACCTTCCGCCCATCCTGGCTCCCGGCGCCCAAGCCGGGTTCGTGTTGTTCGGTGCCACGGGTGACCTGGCCCGGCGCATGCTCTGGCCGTCCCTGTGGCATCTCCATCAGGATGGCCTGCTGCCGCCCGGCCTGCATCTGTATGGCGTCGCTTCGCGTGAGCTGGGCCGCGAGGCCTTCCAGAACCTGGTGGCGGAATCCCTCCAGCCACGCGCCGGGGCGGGAGTCGCCGCCGACTCGGTTCGCGAGTTCGTGGCGCGCCTCGACTACCGCGCGATCGATCTCGCCCGGGGCGGCTTCGACCGCTTGCGCGGCTTGCCCGGGCTCACCTCCGACGCCGCCTTCCAGGGCTACTACCTGTCGACCCCACCCGCGCTGTACGGGCCGGCCTGCGAGAGCCTGCAGTGTGCCCATCTGGTGCACGCCGGCAGCCGCGTGGTCCTGGAAAAGCCCATCGGGCACTGCCGCCGCAGCGGCGCGGCCATCAACCGGGCGGTCGCCGAAGTTTTCGACGAGGAGCAGGTGTTCCGGGTCGACCACTATCTCGGCAAGGAGACGGTGCAGAACCTGCTTGCCCTGCGCTTCGGCAACGTGCTGTTCGAGCCGTTGTGGACCGGGCAGTGGGTCGAGCATGTCCAGCTGACCGTTGCCGAGACCGTCGGGGTGGAGGGGCGATGGTCGTATTACGACGACGCCGGTGCACTCCGCGACATGGTCCAGAACCACATGCTGCAGATGTTGGCGTTGCTGGCCATGGATCCGCCCTCGAGCCTCGAGGCCGCCGCCGTACGCAACGAGAAGATCAAGGTGTTGCGCAGCCTGCGCCCGATCACCGCGGCCAACGTGGCGATGAATACGGTTCGCGGCCAGTACGGTGCCGGCATTGCCAATGGCTCGCCGGTGCCCGGCTACCTCGAGGAAGAGGGCGCGCGTCCCGACAGTACCAACGAAACCTTTGTCGCCCTGCGCGCCGATATCGACAACTGGCGCTGGGCCGGCGTGCCGTTCTACCTGCGCACCGGCAAGCGGATGGCGGCGCGACGGACGGAAATCGTCATCCAGTTCAAGCCCGTGCCGCATGATCTCTTCGCCGGCCACTCGGCCGGCGGGCTGCAAGCCAACCGCCTGGTCATCGGCATGCAGCCGCGCGAGCACATCACGCTCGAGGTGATGAGCAAGGAGCCCGGCCTTTCCGGCACGCGACTGCGCAGCGTGCCGCTCGACCTGTCGCTGCACGAAGTGTTCGGCGTGGAGCGTCCGCGCATCGCCTACGAGCGCCTGCTGCTCGATTTCCTCCGCGGCGATCCCACGCTTTTCGTGCGCGTGGACGAGGTCGATGCGGCCTGGCAGTACATCGATGGTATCCATGCGGGCTGGGCAGCCACCAACCAGCGACCGCAGAAATATATTGCCGGTTCATGGGGCCCCACCTCCGCCATCGCCCTGGCCGAGCGCCACGGCCACAGCTGGTACGAATGATGGCCGCCACCGAGCTGTTCACTGCCGCGGCGCCACGGCGCGAGGTGGTCTGGCACGAAGCGCCGGACCGTGCCACCCTGGCCGTCCGTGTCGCCGATGCCCTGGAAGCCGCGGCCCGCGAGGCGGTGCAGGCCGGGGGTGATGCGTTCTTCGCGATTGCCGGCGGCGAGACCCCGAAGGCAACCCTGCACGAATTCGGTCGGCGCTCCCTGCCGTGGCGGAAGGTCTGCCTGGTGCCGACTGACGAGCGCATCGTTCCTGTCGCCAGCCCCTACAGCAACGAGCGACTGCTGCGCGAAATCCTGCCGCAGTCGCGGGTACTGGGGCTGATGTCGCCGCAGACGCTGTTCGACCATTCTCCCCTGACGCTGGCTGCCCAGGCAGACCAGCGCCTGTCGCTGTTGCCGCGTCGCTTCGACGTCGTGCTGCTCGGTATGGGCGGGGATGGCCACACCGCTTCGCTGTTTCCCGGAGCCGCAGGTCTGGAGGGTGCCCTCTGTCCGGCGCCCCGACCGGCCGTGGTGGCGCTGACCCCGCAGCCACTGCCGGCGATGGCTCCCTACCCGCGCCTCACCTTGACCCTCGGCCGTCTTGCCTGGACCCGCCGTCTGTGGTTGCTGGTGACGGGCGAGGGCAAGCGGCGCGTCCTCGAGAGCGCGCTGGCGCGTCCCGATCCAGCGCACTTTCCCGTCAGCGCCTTGCTGACTCCCGGGGCGAGCAGTGCGTGCCCGCTCGAGATCTACTGGGCGCCATGAGGAACTGCGCATGAGCTCCCTGCATCCAGTGGTGATGGCCGTCACGCAGCGTATCGAAGCGCGCAGCGCGGCGGCGCATGGGGAATGGCGCGATCGCATGGAAGCAGCCGTGCTCGACGCGCCGGCACGCCAGGATTTGCCTTGCTCGAATCTCGCACACGTCGCGGCCGGCGGCCTTCAGGACAAAACCACGCTGGCCTTTGGTCGCGGACCGAACGTCGGCATCGTTACCGCCTACAACGACATGCTGTCGGCCCACCGCCCCTTCGAGGCCTATCCGGAAATCCTCCGGCAGGCGGCCGCGCGCGTCGGGGCCACGGCGCAGGTGGCCGGTGGCGTGCCCGCGATGTGCGACGGCGTGACGCAGGGCCGGGACGGCATGGAGCTGTCGCTGTTCAGCCGGGATGTCATCGCGCTTGCCACTGCCGTGGCCCTGTCACATGACGCCTTCGATGCCAGCCTGCTGCTCGGAGTGTGCGACAAGATCGTGCCGGGTCTCTTCATGGGAGCAACGGCGTTTGCCCATCTGCCGGCGCTGTTCGTCCCCGCGGGACCCATGACGAGCGGTCTGCCCAACAAGGCGAAGGCCGAGGTGCGGCGCCGCTTTGCAGAGGGCAAGGCCACGCGTGACGAATTGCTTGCCGCCGAACTCGGCGCCTACCACGATGTCGGCACCTGCACGTTCTACGGGACTGCCAATACCAACCAGATGGTGCTCGAGTTCCTGGGGTTGCATGTGCCGGGTGCGGCCTTCGTGGCGCCCGCCTTGCCGCTGCGCCACGCGCTGACGGTGGCTGCGCTGGAGCACGTCGCGGGCGAAGCGGCGCGTGCGCCGTCCGCACGGCGCACGCTGGCTCGCTCACTCGATGCCCGCAGCTTTGTCAATGCCACGGTGGGGCTGATGGCCACCGGCGGTTCCACGAACCATACGCTGCACCTGCCGGCGATGGCCCGCGCCGTCGGTGTCGAACTCGCCTGGGAGGACATGGCGGATCTGTCCGCCGTCACGCCGTTGCTGGCGCGCGTCTATCCCAACGGCAAGGCGGACGTGAATCATTTCCACGCGGCAGGCGGCCTGGCATTCGTGCTGCGCGAACTGCTCGACGCCGGCCTGCTGCATGCCGATGCCCCCACCGCCTGGCCCGGTGGCTTGCGGGCACAGGCCCGTGAACCCCTGCTGGTCGACGGCGTGCTGCAGTGGCGCGAACCGCCGGCGCAGTCCCTCGACGAGGAGGTGCTGCGACCCGTGGCGCGTCCCTTCTCCGACGAAGGCGGCTTGCGACTGCTGCGCGGCAACCTCGGCCAGGCGGTCATCAAGGTCTCCGCCGTCGATGCCGCATCCTGGGTGGTCGAGGCGCCGGCCCGTGTCTTCGAGAGCCAGGCGGCGATGGTGGCCGCATTCAAGGCCGGTACGCTTGACCAAGATGCGGTGATCGTGGTGCGCGGCCAGGGTCCGCGGGCCAACGGCATGCCGGAACTTCATGGCTTGACGCCTGCGCTCACCAGCCTGATGTCCCGCGGACATCGCGTGGCGCTGGTGACGGACGGTCGCATGTCCGGTGCCAGCGGCACCGTGCCGGCCGCCATCCACGTGACACCCGAGGCCGCTGACGGCGGCCCGATTGCCTGCCTCCGCGATGGTGACCTGGTACGCGTCGACGCGCGTACCGGCGAACTCGAGGCCCGGGTCGATCTCGCCGCGCGTGCACCGGCGCCCCCCCGGTGCACCCCGGTGTTCGGTGCCGGACGCGAATTGTTCGGCACGGCCCGTGCTACCGTCGGTACCGCCGCGAGCGGTGCTTCCTTCATCCTTTGAAGAGTCCATCCCCATGCCCATGCAGAGCATCGAGAACATCTTCGCCACCACCCGTGTGCTGCCGGTCATCGTCATCGACGACGTGAATGACGCGCTGCCACTGGCCCGCGCGCTGCGCGACG
>JBJTPC010000266.1:0-4022 GCA_046074905.1 Gammaproteobacteria bacterium | reverse complement strand
CCGAGCCAACACCGTCTAAACCGGCCCGGACCCGCTGAGGAGTCCGGGAGGTCGATTCAGCCAAGGTGGGCGAGCACCGCGGCACCCGCCTCGGCGGTCGTCGCCGCACGTCCCACGGGGCGCAGGTCGGCGGTGCGCATCCCGCCAGCCACGGCCGCCGCCACGGCGGCCTCGACGGCGCGCGCTTCCGCCTCGAGTCCGAGCGAGAGACGCAACAGCAGGGCCGCGCTGAGAATCGTCGCGTAGGGGTTGGCAATGCCCCGGCCCGCGATGTCCGGCGCCGAGCCGTGGATGGGCTCGTAGATGCCGCGGCTGCCCGTACCGAGCGAGGCCGAGGGCAACATGCCCAGCGAACCCGGCAGCATCGCGGCTTCGTCCGTGAGCACGTCGCCGAACAGGTTTTCCGTGACGATCACGTCGAAATCCGCCGGCCGGCGCAGCAGGTGCATGGCGGCGGCATCGATGTACATGTGATCCAGCGCGATGTCCGGATACTCCTCGGCCATCACCCGCGTGGTGACTGCCCGCCAAAGCCGCGATGTTTCCATCACGTTGGCCTTGTCGACGGAAGTGAGCTTGCGACGCCGTCCGCGTGCCAGGTTGGCGGCAGCGCGTACCACGCGCTCGATCTCCGGGACACTGTAGGTGCAAAGGTCGGAGGCCGATTCCGCGGTGCGGGTCTTTTCCCCGAAGTAGATGCCGCCGGTGAGTTCGCGCACCACCATGATGTCGACCCCGCGGAGGTACTCCGGCTTCAGGGGTGAGACATCCAGCAGGACTTCATGGATGGCGACGGGACGCAAGTTGGCATAGAGGCCGAGCGCCTTCCGCAGGCCGAGAATGCCCTGCTCCGGGCGTACCTTGAGGTTCGGATCGGCGAAACGGGGGTCGCCCACCGCACCGAAGAGGATGGCGTCCGCGCGTTCGGCGAGGGCCAGGGTTTCCGGCGGCAGGGGCGAGCCGGTGGCATCGATCGCCACCGCACCGAACAGCGCTTCCGGCATCTCGAACTCGTGACCGAACTTGCGTTCGACCGCGCGCAGGACCTTGACCGCTTCGGCGATGATCTCCGGGCCGATGCCGTCACCGGCGAGTACCGCGATGACAGCCTTCATGGGTGGGTTCCGGCACGTTGCTTGCCGTGGCGCGCCTCATAGGTCGAGATGGCGTCGCCGCGACCGAGGAGATAGCCGAGTTCGTCGGTGCCGTTCAAGAGGCAGAAACGCGCGAAGGCCTCGATGGGGAAGGTGACCTTGCGACCGTCCGGTAGACCGAGCTCGCGGGTTTCGAGGTCGATGGTCACCTCCGCGCCGGGATTGGCGAGCAGCCAGGCGTGGGTGATGTCGTCGACGATCACCGGCAACAGACCGTTTTTGAGCGAGTTGTTGCGGAATATGTCGGCAATCTCGGTGCTGATCACGGCGCGGAATCCGAAGTCGACCAGCGCCCAGGGAGCATGCTCACGGGAGGAACCGCAACCGATGTTGCGACCGGCCACCAGCACCCGGCAACCCTGCGCGGCCGGCTGATTGAGCACGAAATCCGGCTTGGGTGCGCCACTTGCGTCGTAGCGCCAGTCCGCGAACAGTTGGGCGCCGAGGCCTTCCTTGGTGGTGGTGGTCAGGAATCGGGCGGGAATGATCTGGTCCGTGTCGATATTTGTCGTCGGCATGACGACCGTACGCGAGCGCAGGAGACGAATCGGTTCCATGGGAACTCCGGAGGTGGGTTCCGTGCCGGCTCAGGCCAGCAACGAACGGGGATCGGTGACGCGACCGGTCACCGCGGAAGCGGCAGCCGTGAGGGGCGAGGCAAGCAGGGTGCGCGCACCGACGCCCTGCCGGCCCTCGAAGTTGCGGTTGGAGGTGCTGATGCAGTACTCGCCCTTCGGCACGGTGTCGCCGTTCATGCCGAGGCACATCGAGCAGCCGCTTTCACGCCATTCCGCGCCAGCGGCCTGGAACACCTCGTGTAGGCCGCGGGCTTCGGCCTCGCGCTTGACCTGCTGCGAACCGGGCACGATCAGCATCTGCACACCGGTCGCCACCCGGCGGCCGCGCAGGACGCTGGCCACATCCTCCAGGTCCGACAAACGGCCATTGGTGCAGCTGCCCACGAACACGACGTTCACCGGGATATCCGTGACGGCTTGACCGGGCTGCAGACCCATGTAGTTCAGCGAAGCCGCGTAAACGGCATCGCCATCCCGTACCGGCACCGGTTCGCCGATGGCGACGCTCATTCCCGGATGGGTACCGTAGGTCACCATCGGCCGGATCTGCGTGGCATCGAGATGGACCTCGCGGTCGAAGCGGGCGCCCTCATCCGAGGCCAGTGCACGCCACGCGGCCACGGCCGCCTCCCATGCCGCCCCCTGCGGAGCGCGCTCGCGACCCGTGAGGTAGGCGAAAGCGGTTTCATCCGGCGCAATCATGCCGGCGCGCGCCCCAGCCTCGATCGACATGTTGCACACGGTCATCCGTTCTTCCATCGACATCGCGCGGATGGTGGAACCTCGGTATTCGATCACGTGACCCGTACCGCCCGAGACGCCGATGGCATTGATGATGGCGAGCACGACGTCCTTGGCCGAGACGCCCGGTGCCAGCGCGCCCTCGACGTTGACCGCCATCGTCTTCGCCTTGCGTTGCAGCAAGCACTGGGTGGCGAAGACGTGACCCACCTCGGTGCTGCCAATGCCGAAGGCGAGGGCGCCGAAGGCACCATGCGTGCTGGTGTGACTGTCACCGCAGACAATCGTCTTGCCGGGCTGGGTCAGCCCGAGTTCCGGTCCGATGATGTGCACGATGCCGCGTTTCTGGTGCTGCAGGCCGAGCAGCTCCACGCCGAAATCCGCGCAGTTGCGCTCGAACTGTTCCACCTGGCCGCGCGCCGAGGCCAACTTGATGGGCACGCCGCCGAACACCTGGTCGGTGGTGGTCGGGGTCGAGTGGTCCATGGTGGCGAAGGTCAGGTCCGTGCGGCGCACCGGCAGGCCCTTCTCACGCAGGAGCGTGAAGGCCTGGGGGCTGGTCACCTCGTGCGTGAGATGCAGGTCGATGAACAGGACCGCCGGGGTGTCCGGGGTTTCCGGGGTCACCTCATGCAATTCCCAGACCTTTTCGAACATCGTTTTCGCCATGGTCTTCGCTCCGTTCAGGGCTGGTCGCGCAGGGACGCGGTCGTCTGGGTGAGGCGGCGTCCGTTCGCCCCCCGGCCGCTGGCCTCGCTGGCCACGATCTGGTTGATGGCATCGAGGAACGCGCGCGCGCTCGACTCGATGATGTTGGTGCTCAGGCTGGAACCGCGATAGGTGCGTTCCTGGTACTCGACCGTGACGACGGCCTCGCCCTGGGCGTCCTCGCCTTCGGAAACGCTGCGCACCTCGAACTTGGCGAGGCGTGGTGCAATGCCGGTGGCCAATTCGATGGCCTTGAAAGTCGCATCGATGGGGCCATCGCCAGTGGCGCCCTGCTCGAGCTGGCGACCGTCGGAATGCGCGAGTCGAACCACTGCCGACGCCTGTGCACCGGAGGTCGCGGAAGTCCACATGGTTCCCAGGGACCAGACGGCACCGGGCTGCTCGGCCCCGTGGGCGAGGCGCAGCACCAATGCCTCGATGTCACCGTCGAAAAGCTCCTTCTTGGTGTCCGCTAGCGCCTTGAAATCCTCGAACACCCGGTTGAGTTCCCCGTCGGTCAGTTCGAAACCGAGCGCCTTCACGCGCTCGCGGAATGCCGCACGACCGCTGTGCTTGCCGAGCACCAGGCTGTTGCGGTTCAGGCCGACGTCCTGTGGCCGCATGATTTCATAGGTGCTGGCGTGCTTCAGGACGCCATGCTGGTGGATGCCGCTCTCGTGGGCGAAAGCATTCTCGCCGATGATCGCCTTGTTGCGGGGGATCGGCATGCCCGTGATGCTGCTGACCAAGCGGCTGGCGGGGTAAAGCTTCTGGGAGGCGATGCCCGTCTTGAGCCCGTAGAACTGGTCGCGCACCCGCATCGCCATCACCACCTCCTCCA
>JBJTPC010000265.1:0-5386 GCA_046074905.1 Gammaproteobacteria bacterium | reverse complement strand
GGCGGCATGCACACGATCAATGGCGACCCCAATGTCGCCAAGCTGCAGAAGTACACCATCGACCTCTACCAGGAGATCGAGGAGTTGTCGGGCCAGCCGACGGGACTGCACCTCACCGGTGGCGTCATGCTGGCGGCCACGGAGGCCAGGTTCGAGTGGCTGAAGGGACTGGCGGCGAAGGGCCGCTATCTCGGGATCGAGTCACGGATCATCACCCCCGAGCGCGCACATGAATTGATGCCGCTGCTGGATCCCGCCTGCTTCGTGGGTGCCCTCGAGACGGTCGTCGACGGGCACCTCGACCCCTCGGGCACCACTCATGCCTACGCGAAGGCCGCCCGCAAGCTCGGTGCCAGCATCGAGCGCTTCACGAAGGTGGAGGAACTGATCCAGAACAGCGACAAGACCTGGCGGGTCGTCACCAACCGCGGCGTCATCCATGCCGAGCATGTGGTGAACGCCGGTGGTCTGTGGGCGCGCGAGGTCGGACACATGGTCGGCCGCGAGCACCCCGTGCTGGCCATGGAGCACATGTATCTCATCACCGAGGACATGCCGGAGGTCGCGGCCATCAATGCCTCCACGGGCAAGGAGGTTTATCACGCGGTCGACTTCGACGGCGAGCTGTACCTGCGCCAGGAGCGCGGCGGCATGCTGATGGGTACCTACGAGAAGGCCGGCAAGCCCTGGGCGGAACACGCCACACCATGGAACTTCGGCCATGAATTGCTGACCCCGGACATCGACCGCATCGCACCGAGCCTCGAGGTGGGTTTCCGGCATTTTCCGGCATTCCAGAACGCGGGAATCCGCAAGATCGTCAACGGCCCTTTCACCTTCGCGCCGGATGGCAATCCGCTCGTCGGGCCGGTCCGCGGCTTGCAGGGTTATTGGTGTGCCTGCGGTGTGATGGCGGGATTCAGCCAGGGCGGAGGCGTGGGTCTTGCGGTCGCCAAGTGGATTCTCGAGGGCGACCCGGGGTTCGACGTCTGGGCAATGGATGTCGCGCGCTTCGGCGATTGGGCGTGCAAGGCGTATACCAACGCCAAGGTGCGCGAGAACTATTCGCGTCGCTTCTCCATCCGCTTCCCGAACGAGGAGTTGCCGGCCGGCCGACCACTGCGGACCTCGCCCGTCCATGACTTGCTGGCAGCACGCGGCGCGCAATTCGGTGCCGTCGCGGGATTGGAGGTGCCGCTCTGGTTCGCACCGCCGGGACTCGCCGACGAGTTCAGCTGGCACCGCTCCACCGACTTCCCGGTCGTGGGTGAGGAGGTACGTGCGGTACGCGAATCAGTCGGCGTGATCGATACCACGGGATTCGCCAAGTACCGGGTCAGCGGCCCGGGCGCTGCAGCCTGGCTCGACCGGGTCCTCGCCTGCCGTCTGCCGAAGGCGGGCCGCATGACGCTGGCACCGATGCTGAAGGAAGACGGTCGCCTGATTGGCGACTTCCCGCTCGCCAACCTCGGGACGGAGGGTTGGCTGATCATCGGCTCGGGCGCGGCCGAGGAATACCATCTCCGCTGGTTCCAGCAACACCTGCCGGAGGATGGCAGCGTCACGCTCGTGCCGCAGACGGCTGCTCTCGCCGGTCTGGCCATCGCCGGCCCCCGCTCGCGCGAGTTGCTGGCCCGGCTCACCACGGAGGACGTCTCCGGCACCGCATTCCGCTTCATGGACATCCGGCGGATGACGCTGGGTCTTGCCGAGGCGATGGTCGGCCGCGTGAGCTACACGGGCGATCTGGGCTATGAACTGTGGTGCGAACCGCAGTACCAGCGGCATCTGTTCCTGGCCATCGAACGTGCCGGCGCCGACCTGGGCCTGCGGCCCTTCGGCTCGCGGGCACTCAACGCCCTGCGGCTGGAAAAAGGCTATGGCTCCTGGGCCCGCGAGTACCGTCCCATCTACGGCCCGGTCGAGGCGGGGCTCGACCGCTTCATCGACTACGACAAGCCCGGCAGCTTCATCGGCCAGACGGCGGCGCAACAGGAAAAGCGCGAAGGCGGCAAGCGCCGACTGTGCACCTTCCTGGTGGATACGGTGCGCACGGACGTGATCGGTGACGAGCCCGTGTGGCATGGCGAAAGCGTGTGCGGCTGGGTCACCTCGGGCGGCTACGCGCATGGCAGCGGTGTTTCCGTGGCCGTAGGCTACGTCGACCGGGCCCTGGCGGACAGCGAGGGTCCGTGGTCGATCGAGATCCTCGGCGAGCGTTTCCCCGCACGGCTGCAGCGGGTACCCTTGTTCGATGCCGCCGGTCGGCGGCAACGCGACTGAGGCCGAGACACCGTCCCGCGATGAACCGCCGCTACTCCTTCCTGTCACTGGTCGCCGGCGCCCTTCGTGGCCGGCGGCATTGGCAACCTGCCTGGCGCGACGCCACCCCGCGAGCCGCCTATGACATGGTCATCGTCGGCGGTGGTGGCCATGGGCTGGCGACGGCCTACTACCTTGCCAAGGTGCACGGACAGCGCAACATCGCGGTCGTGGAGAAGGGCTGGATCGGCGGTGGCAACGTCGGTCGCAACACCACCATCATCCGTTCCAACTACTTGCTGTCCGGCAATCTCCCGTTCTACGAGTGGTCGATGCAGCTGTGGGAGGGCCTGGAGCAGGAGCTGAACTACAACGCGATGGTCAGCCAGCGCGGCGTGTTGAACCTGTTCCACAGTGACGCGCAGCGCGATGCCGCCGTGCGTCGCGGCAATGCGATGCGCCTGCATGGTGTCGATGCCGAACTGCTCGATGCCCGCGAGGTCCGCCGCCTCTATCCACAGTTCGATTTCGACAATGCGCGCTTCCCGATCAAGGGAGGCCTGCTGCAGCGCCGCGGCGGCACGGTACGTCATGATGCCGTCGCCTGGGGTTATGCGCGCGCCGCCAGTGCGCTCGGGGTCGACATCCTGCAGGACTGCGAGGTCGTCGGCATCCACCGCGACGACCGCGGGGTGACGGGCCTCGAGACCACGCGCGGTCATATCGCGACGCGATGCGTGGGGCTCGCCTGTGCCGGCAACACCTCGCGCGTGGCAGCGCTGGCCGGACTGCGCCTGCCGCTCGAGAGCCACGTGCTGCAGGCGTTCGTTTCGGAAGCCATCAAGCCATTGGTGCCGGGCGTGGTGACCTTCGGTGCCGGACATTTCTATCTCAGCCAGTCGGACAAGGGCGGCCTCGTGTTCGGGGGAGACATCGACGGCTACAACTCCTACGCGCAGCGCGGCAACCTGCCGACGCTGGAGGATGTCTGCGAGGGCGGGATGGCGTTATGGCCCGGCCTCGGTCGGCTGCGACTGCTGCGCTCCTGGGGCGGCGTGATGGACATGTCGATGGATGGTTCACCGCTCATCGACCGCACCCCCATCGACGGGCTCTATCTCAATGCCGGTTGGTGCTACGGCGGCTTCAAGGCAACGCCGGCCTCGGGCTGGTGTTTCGCGCATCTTCTGGCCACCGGCGAATCGCATCCGCATGCGGCGGCCTACCGGCTCGACCGGTTCGTCACCGGGCGTACCGTCGACGAGAAGGGACAGGGTCCCTTCCCGAACCGGCACTGAAGACCGGCCGCGTCACGCCATGCTCATTCCTTGCCCCCACTGCGGTCCGCGAAGCCACGAGGAGTTCACCACGCTGGGCGAGGTGCGCGGTCCGCGCCCGCCGACGACGGACCTCGCAGCATTCACCGACCACGTTTACCTGCGCGACAACGTGGCGGGACGCCACCGCGAACACTGGTTCCATGCGGCCGGCTGCCAAGCCTGGCTGGTGGTGGACCGCGACACGCGGACGCACGCCATCCACGGCGCCTGGCTGGCAGGACAGGCACCTTGAGACCCCGCATGCCGCAGTCCCCTCCAGCGTCCGCCACCCAGGCATTTCGTGTTCCCGGGGCAGGGCTCGTCGACACGGGAACGTCCTGCCACTTCCGCTTCGATGGCATGGACTACCAAGGACATCCCGGCGACACGCTGGCCTCGGCGCTGCTGGCAAACGGCGTGCGACTGGTCGCTCGTTCCTTCAAGTACCACCGGCCGCGCGGCATCCTCACCGCGGGCAGCGAGGAGCCCAACGCGCTGGTCGAGTTGCGCGGCGGTGCACGCCGCGAGCCCAACACCCGCGCCACAGTGGTGGAATTGTTCGACGGCCTCGAGGCACGCAGCCAGAACCGCTGGCCTTCGCTCCGTCATGACCTCGGGGCCATCAACGGGTGGGTCGCGCCCCTGCTGGGGGCCGGGTTCTACTACAAGACCTTCATGTGGCCGGCGGCATTCTGGGAGCGTATCTACGAACCGCTGATCCGGCGGGCTGCGGGGCTCGGCCGCGCCGCCGGCGAACCGGACCCGGACAGCTACGAGAAGGCCTGGCTGTTCTGCGACCTGCTGGTGGTCGGTGCCGGTGAGACCGGATTGCGTGCGGCCCTTGCGGCGGGTCGTCGCGGCGAGCGCGTGGTACTGGTGGACGAGGATTTCCGCTTCGGTGGACGTTGCCTTGCCGAACGCCGCATTCTCGACGGCCTCGCTGGCGTGGCGTGGGTGGAGTCCATGCTGCGCGAGCTCGCCGCGCTGCCCGAAGTGCGCTTGCTGCCACGGACCACCGTGTTCGGTGCCTACGATGGCGGCGCCGGGACTGATGCTGCGGGCATGCCTCCCGGCGGTGTTTTCGGTGCGCTGGAGCGCGTGGCTGACCACCTCCCCGAACCGCTGCCGGGTCAGCCACGCCAACGCCTGTGGCGCATCGTCGCGCGTCGGCACCTGCTTGCCACCGGCGCCATCGAGCGCCCACTGGTGTTCGGCGACAACGATCGTCCAGGGGTGATGCTCGCCGGGGCAGTACGCACCTACCTGAATCGCTATGGGGTCCGACCGGGCGAACGGGCCGTCGTCTATGCCGACAACGATGATGGCGAATTGACGGCAGCGGATCTCGCCGCTGCCGGTATCGAGGTGGCTACCGTCATCGATGCACGGCAGGACAGGCAGGTGGTGCGGAGTCTGGGGGGACGCGCGCTGGCGGGCGTCGAGATACGCGAACACGGACGCACGCGGCGCATCGCCTGCGACCTGCTCGCCATGTCCGGCGGCTGGATGCCGAATCTCGCCTTGGCCACCCACCGTGGCCAGTCCGTCCGGCAGACCAGCAGCGGCCAGTCCTTCGACGTTCCCGCGACGCGGCGCAAGTGCTTCGTCGCTTTCCAGCATGACGTCACTGTGGAGGACCTGCTCCTGGCGCATCAGGAGGGCTATCGCTCGATGGAGCACGTGAAGCGCTACACCACGCTGGGCATGGCCACCGACCAGGGCAAGACCTCGAGCCTCAACGGTCGGGCGATTGTCGCCGCCGCAGCCGGTGAAGCGCTCGAAGGCGTTGCCATCACGCGACTGCG
>JBJTPC010000264.1:0-6317 GCA_046074905.1 Gammaproteobacteria bacterium | reverse complement strand
CTGCTGATTGCAGTGCTCCCCACGCCGGCACAGGTGGGGCTCTGGGCGCCCGCCTTGCTGCTGGTGGCGCGCTTGCTCCAGGGGTTGTCGGTGGGCGGCGAGTACGGTGCCAGCGCCACCTTTCTCAGCGAGGCCACGCAGTCGGGTCGGCGGGGATACTACGGATCGTTCCAGTACGCGACGATGATCGGCGGCCAGTTGCTGGCCGTGCTGGTGCTCACCCTGCTCGAGCATCGGCTTGCCCCGGAAGACATGCGCCAGTGGGGGTGGCGGGTTCCTTTCGCCCTGGGGGCCGTCGGTTCGCTGGTGGTCCTCTGGGCAAGGCGCGAGTTGCCGGAGACGGCGTCCGCCGCCGTGACCCAGCAGCGACTTTCCGGCACCTTGGCAGGACTCGCCCGGCATCCACGCGCAGTGTTGGTGGTCTTCGGTCTCACCGCCGGTACCTCCTTGCTGTTCTATACCTTTACCACTTACATGCAGAAGTACCTGGTCAACACGGCAGGTCTGCCGTCGCTGGTGGCCAGTCGGGTGATGACGGCTGCCCTGTTCGTGTTCATGATCCTGCAGCCCCTGTTCGGGTTGCTCGCCGACCGACTCGGCCGTCGGCGCCAGATGGTCCTGTTCAGCCTGTTCTTCCTGCTCGGTGCCGTACCGTTGCTGCAGGCCCTCGGTCGCGCTGCCGATGGCTGGACAGCCTTCCTGCTGGTGACGATTGCCTTGACCGGGATGAGCCTGTACACGGCCATCAGCGGCGTGGTGAAGGCCGAGCTGTTCCCGGCCGGAGTTCGGGCCCTCGGGGTCGGCTTCCCGTTCGCGCTGGCCAACGCCCTGTTCGGCGGGTCGGCGGAGTACCTGGCCCTCTGGCTCAAGGCGACGGGTCGTGAGGCGTGGTTCTTCTGGTATGTCACGGTGGTCTGCGTCGGCATGCTGCTGGCTTCGCTGGCCTTGCCACGGGATGAGCAATCGAGCCATCTTGATCGCGACCGAGCGTAAAGGTGAGTGTTTTTTCCGGTGAAGTGGCTTTAAATGAAGAAATGATTCATTTCGAGGCGCTCGGGCGGGTTGATTGAACGGAATTCGACCGACGGCCAGCGTAGCCTGCTGAAGGGCCACGAGACGGTCCCGTGGATGACCGAGGTAGCGAGATGGCGGATCTGTTCGACAATCCCCTGGGTCTGGATGGCTTCGAGTTCATCGAGTTCTGTGCGCCGCAGAAAGGCCTCATCGAACCCGTGCTGGCCACTTGCGGCTTCACGCAGGTCGCCCGTCATCGTTCGAAGGACGTCGATCTCTGGCGCCAGGGTGACATCAACCTCGTGGTCAACTACGAACCGCGGAGCCCCGCCGCCTACTTTGCCGCCGAGCATGGACCGTCCGCCTGCGGCATGGGCTGGCGGGTGCGCGACGCCGCCAAGGCTTACCAACTGGCCATCGAACGGGGTGCGGAGCCGGTGGAAATCCGCAACGGGCCCATGGAACTGCGTTTGCCGGCCCTGCGCGGCATCGGCGGTTCGATCATCTACCTCATCGATCGCTATGGCGAGGCGCTGTCCATCTACGACATCGACTTCGTCTACCTGCCCGGGGTCGAGCGACGTCCGGTGGGTGCCGGCCTCCACTTCATCGACCACCTCACCCATAACGTCTATCGCGGGAGGCTGGTGCACTGGGCCTCCTTCTACGAGCGCATCTTCAATTTCCGCGAGATTCGCTACTTCGACATCAAGGGCGAGTACACCGGACTCACCTCGCGCGCGATGACCGCCCCGGATGGGCGCATCCGTGTCCCCTTGAACGAGGAGGGGCAGGCCGGAGGGGGGCAGATCGAGGAGTACCTCCGTGCCTACAATGGCGAGGGGATCCAGCACATCGCCTTCCATTGCGATGACCTCATCGCCACCTGGGATCGCCTGCGCGCCCTCGGGACGCGCTTCATGACGCCGCCGCCAGCCACTTACTACGAGATGCTGGCCGAACGCCTGCCGGAGCATGGCGAGCCGGTGGCGGAACTGCAGGCACGGGGCATCCTGCTGGATGGGTCGACCGGAAACGGAGCACCGCGACTGCTGCTGCAGATTTTCTCGGAGACGGTGATCGGACCGGTATTCTTCGAGTTCATCCAGCGCAAGCAGGATGAGGGCTTCGGCGAGGGCAATTTCGCCGCGCTGTTCCAGTCCATGGAGCGGGACCAGTTGCGCCGTGGCGTGCTCAAGGCCGGGGAGCATGCCGCATGACCGGCGCACCGAGCTTGCGCCGTATCCATCACGTGGCCTATCGCTGCCGCGATGCACGTGAGACGGTGGAGTGGTACGGGCGCGTGCTGGGCATGCGTTACACGACCGCTTTCGCCGAGGACCATGTGCCCTCCACGGGGGAATTCGACCCCTACATGCACGTGTTTCTCGACTGCGGGGGCGGCAACGTGCTGGCCTTCTTCGAGTTGCCCCGGCAGCCGCCGATGGGTCGCGATCCCCACACGCCTGCCTGGGTCCAGCACCTCGCCTTCGAGGTCGCCGACGAGACGGCCCTGCAGGCCGCGAAGGAGCATGTCGAAGCGCAAGGCATCGCGGTCCTGGGTCCGACCTGGCATGGCATCTTCAAGTCGATCTATTTCTTCGACCCGAACGGACATCGGCTGGAGTTGGCCTGCAACATCGGCACGGCCGAGCAGCACGCCGAGCTCGCCCGGGTCGCACCGTTGATGCTCGAGGAGTGGAGCCGGACCCGTCGCGCACCTCGCCATGCGTCCTGGCTCCATCAGCCGCCGGGTACCGCGACGCCAATCGCAGCGGAAGACGGCAGGCTCGAGGAGTGATGGACATGCCGGCCATCGACGAGACGCATGACCCCGGCGCACGCAGTTGGGTGGCTGGTGCCGACAACCACGCGGATTTCCCGGTGCAGAATCTGCCGCTTGGTGTGGCGTCCTGGCACGAGGGCGCGCCCAGGGTCGTTTCCCGCATCGGCGACTACGGGGTGGACCTGCGGGCACTCGTGGTGGCGGACCTGTTGCCGGCGATACCGGTGGCGAGCCTGGAAGGTGGCGACCTCAACGCCCTGTTTGCGTTACCCGTCGCCGACCGTCGTGTCCTGCGACGCGCCCTGTTCGCGGTGCTGACGGATCCGGTACTGCGGTCCCGCGCCGAACCCGCCCTGCATCCCATCGAGGCCTGCCGGATGCACTTGCCGTTCCGGGTTGGCGATTACACGGATTTCTACGCCGGCATCCATCACGCGCTGAACATCGGTCGACTGTTCCGACCCGACCAGCCCCTGTTGCCGAACTACAAGCACATTCCCATCGGTTACCACGGGCGCGCTTCCTCCGTGCGTCTGTCCGGTACGCCGGTGGTACGTCCGCAGGGACAACGCAAGGCACCGAACGAGGAGTTGCCAGATTTCGGACCCAGTCGCCGTCTCGATCACGAGCTCGAACTGGGGGTTTGGGTGGCCGGCGGGAATCGCCTCGGCGAACCGGTGCCACTGGCGGAGGCCTGGTCCCATATCGGCGGCCTGTGCCTGCTCAACGACTGGTCAGCTCGCGACCTGCAGGCCTGGGAGTATCAACCGCTCGGGCCATTCCTCGCCAAGAACTTCCTGACCAGCGTCTCTCCCTGGGTGATCACGGCCGAGGCCCTGGCGCCCTTCCGGATGCCACAGCCCGTGCGCCCCGCGGGTGATCCGGCGCCGCTGCCGTACCTCGACGACGCCGCCGATCGCCAGACGGGAGCGTTGGCAATCCATCTCGAAACCTGGCTGATGACGGCACGGATGCGTGCCACCGGTGAGGCACCGTACCGACTCAGTGCCGGTCCGGCCTCGAACCTCTACTGGACGTTGGGACAGCTGCTGACCCATCACACCAGCAACGGTTGCAACCTGGCGCCCGGTGACTTGCTCGGTACGGGCACCATTTCCGGCCCGGAGCCAGGCAGTTTCGGCAGCCTGATGGAAATCACTTGCGGGGGACGCGAGCCGGTGATCCTGCCCAACGGCGAACAGCGGACGTTCCTCGAGGATGGCGATGAACTCATCTTGACCGCACGTGCCGAGCGTGACGGTTGGCGTGCACTCGGCTTCGGCCACTGCGCGGGTACGGTGTGCGCCGCCCGTTGACCCTCCGCTGCCGGGGGTGGCGCCGCCGGTCAGACGGGGAGCGCAGTCGTGTACTTGGTCATCGACAGGGCGAAGTGCGAAGAGGCGCCCGCCACCGAGGCGTGGGAGAGCAGGGTGCGCATCAGGAAACGATCGTAGTCGGCTACGTCCTCGACCACGATGCGCAGCAGGTAATCCCACTCCCCCGACATCGAGAAGCATTCGACGATCTCGGGGCAGCCGTGGACGAATGCCTCGAAGGCTTCACGCGATGGCCGGGCGTGGCTGCGCATCCGCACGTTGCAGAGCACGTTGACGCTGCGCCCGACCTTGGCCGGATCCACGAGGCGTACCGTACGTGCCAGCACTCCCCGCTCTTCCAGCGCCTTGATGCGTCGCCAGCAGGAGGCGCTGGAGGTGCCCACCTTGTCCGCCAGATCCGCATGACTGATGGCCGCATCCTGTTGCAGCAGGGTGATGATCTTGCGATCAATCACGTCGAGAGCGGAATGTTGTTTCATGTTTCCACTATAAACCGGAAAAAGGACCCGCTCCATGGCCGCCATCAGCGCTGACTGTCCGCCGCCGGGAGTGGCCACCGATTGGACCCTGCCGCAAGGCTGGGAGAACTACTCGGCGGCGGAACATGCCTTGTGGGACCGGCTGTTCCGGCAGCAGTGCGCCATGCTTCCCGGACGCGTGACCCCCGAGTTCCTTGACGGCATCCGCTTGCTCCGCATGGATGAGCCCGGCATCCCGGATTTCCGCCGCCTGTCGGAGCGACTCCATCGCCTGACCGGATGGCAAGTGGTGGCGGTTCCGGGCTTGGTTCCCGACGAGGTGTTCTTCGACCATCTCGCGAACCGACGCTTCGTTTCCGGCAACTTCCTGCGCAAACCGGAGCAACTCGATTACCTGCAGGAGCCCGACGTTTTCCACGATGTGTTCGGCCATGTGCCCCTGCTGGCCCATCCCGTCTTCGCCGATTACATGCAGGCCTATGGCAAGGGCGGGCAGCGGGCGCAGGGCCTCGGCGTGATGGAGCGCTTGTCCCGTCTTTACTGGTACACGGTGGAGTTCGGTCTGGTCCGCAGCGCGCAGGGCCTGCGCATCTACGGGGCCGGCATCGTCTCCTCGCGAACCGAGTCGATCTTCGCCCTCGAGGATGCCTCGCCGCATCGCGTGGGTTTCGACCTGCGGCGCGTGATGCGCACGCGATACCGCATCGACGATTTCCAGCAGACGTACTTCGTGATCGACAGCTTCGACGATTTGCTCGAGCGGACACTGCACACGGACTTCGGGCCGCTGTATGCGGAGTTGGCCGATACCCGGGAACTGGCGCCGACGGAAATCATTCCGGGAGACCAGGTCTTCCAGCGGGGCTCGCAGCGTCACGGTTGAACGTCGGCCGTCCGGTCGCTTCAGCGCCGCGACGGTCCGGTCGATTCACTGACGACGATAGTCGCGGGGAGATTGACCGACCGAGCGCCGGAAGACGGTGGAGAAATAGGCGGGGCTGCTGAAACCCAGGCGCGCGGCAATGACCGCCACCGGCCAGCTCGTTTCGCGCAGCCATTGACGGGCCAGCGCACAGCGTTGCCGTTCGATGTACTGGTGAACCGAGAGTCCCGTCCGTTCCTTGAAGCCCCGGCTCAGGTGACGCACGCTGCAGTCCGCCAGTTCGGCCAGCTCGACCAGGCTGGCCGGCGCGCCGGGTTGCCGGATACGCTCCTCCAGACGCCGAAAGGCCGGCTCCCGCAGGCCCACGCGCGGCACCGGGGCAAGACGCGGAATCTGCCGCAGGTGACGCAGCACCTCCACCACCAGCGCGCGACCGAGGGACTCCAGCATCGTGGCCTGCGCGAAGCCCGGCGTCTCGATTTCCCGCCCGATCTCCACCAGCAAGCGACGGGCCAAACGGCTGTCGACATCGAGGCAGCCATGCAGGCGGTCGATTTCCACCAGGGAACGCTGGCCGGTGAGTGCTTCGAGGTGGGAGGGCCGGATGCAGCACCGGATGGTACTGCTGTCCGTCGCGCCATCGCGAATCTGCAGTGGCATCGCCGCCGGTACCACCATCACGCGGCCGATTGCGCCGAACCCCGGTCGTGCGCCCGGGACCCGGAACCGTCCGGAGGGCGTTTGGCCGGTGGCCCGGCGTTGCAGGGCGATGGTATGTATCGGCTCGCACAGCTCGAGGTCACCCGGCCCGGCCAGCC
>JBJTPC010000263.1:0-2112 GCA_046074905.1 Gammaproteobacteria bacterium | reverse complement strand
TTCTTCACGGACCGCTGCGGTGACGGCAGCGAATACTTCCTCGCCGTCGACGGCGTCGAGCACCGCCTGCAGCGGGTGGGTCCGCGCTGGGCCGAGGTGAACCTCTCCGGCCGATTCGCCGGCGACGGCCTCGAGCTCGAGGTGCTACCTTTGCAGCCATTGGGGGCCGCGCCGCCCGAGGACGATCCGGACATCGCCCCGAGTGGTGCCTGGTCGGTCCGGGTGACCATTCGCCGTGCGGCGGACCTGCGAATCCTCGAAGCCACCCTCACGTATGGGCCCTGAGGCGGGCCACGCAGACCAGAGGTACTCGACCATGGACCACCGGGAACTTCGCATCGATCTCGCTGCCGCCTTCCGGCTGGCGGTGAAGATGGACTGGCACGAGTCGGTCGGCAACCACTTCAGTCTCGCGGTGTCTGCGGACGGTCACCAGTTCCTCATGAACCCGCGCTGGCGGCATTTCGGGCTGATCCGCGCCTCGGACCTGCAACTGCTCGATAGCCGTGACCCCGACACGATGTCGCGCGACGACGCCCCGGACCCTACGGCATGGTGCATCCACGGCCACCTGCACCGGCTCGCGCCGCAGGCGCGTTGCGTGCTGCACGTGCATCCGCCGTATGCCACGGCGCTGGCCACGTTGGCAGACCCGGTGATCAAGCCCATCGACCAGAACACCGCCAGATTCTTCCGTCGTCTTGCCTACGATCTCGGCTTTACCGGCATGGCGGACAACGAGGAGGAGGGCAGGCGTCTGGTGCACGCGCTTGGCACGCACCATTCGATGCTGATGGGCAACCATGGCGTGCTGGTCACCGGCACTACGG
The DNA here is from genome assembly GCA_046074905.1 of Gammaproteobacteria bacterium. Lineage (GTDB taxonomy): Bacteria > Pseudomonadota > Gammaproteobacteria > Steroidobacterales > Steroidobacteraceae > CAIOHZ01. Next base: position 1,282 of record JBJTPC010000263.1, on the reverse strand, counting down.
TGGCTGCCGCATTCGAGGAACTGTATTTCCTGGAACGGGCCGCGAAGACGCTGCTCCTGGCATATTCCAGCGGGCAACCACTGGCCGTGCTCGCCGACGAGGTGGCGGAACGCACGGCACGCAGCTGGGAAGATTACGGTGACAGCGCGACTGCGTTATTCCGCGACCTCAAGACCCAGCTCGACCGCGAGGATGCGTCATACCGGGACTAGGCGGGTCGATCGCTCAAGCGCCCGGGCTGGCGTGCGGCCACTCCACCCGCACCGGCGGCAGGGCATTGCACAGGTCGATGTGGCCCGCCGGGTACACGTACCAGTCGTCCTTGCGGTTGCGCCGTGCAGCCAGCCAGGCGGCAAAGCTGCCGCTCTCGGTTTTCAGCACGGCGACCATCGGCCTTTCGTTCGACGGCAGGTCGGAGAGCATCCGGGCACGCGCGATGGGGGTGCGCTCCACGGGTGTGCGGTAGAAACCCAACGCCTCGGTGCCACGCGGCAGGGCCGCCAGATGTTCCATCCCCGCCAGCACCCGGCCCACCAGCGTGATGTTCAAATCGAGATGACGCGGCGCGTGACCGATGACGGCGTACAGTTCGCCACCGCCGCCGCTGTCGATCGCGGCGTCGCGGCCGGCACCCAGCATGCCGTAGCAGTGCGCCAGCCATACCGGACCACGACGCGAGTTGCGTGCCACGGGCCAGCCCGCCGCAAAGCCCACCTCGTTCGCGTACACGTCGCGGTCGCCCAGCGGCATGTAGGACCACCCCGCGGGCAGTTGCGGCTGCGAGAACTCGGCTGCGAGCGTGGTGGTGAACCCCTGGGGCAGGGGATGGATGCCTTCCGGATCACCCCACTGCGTCACGTAGGCGTCCTGCACGCGCACGATGGCCAGGCCGTCGTACCAGCCCGCCTTCACCAGCGCGGCGATGCGCGCGGCATGACGGGGCGCCATCGCCCGTGCCAGTTCGATGACGACGCGGCGCTGGTTGTCCAGTTCCATCACGTAGGTGTCGTCGGGGGCCGGCGTGCGCCAGTCCGCCTCGGGCGATCGGGACAGCACTTCCGCGGGCGTGATTGCCAGCGCGGGGAAGCAAAACGCCACCCAAAGCCCTGACGCCAGGACAGCGAGAGCGCGTCGCCACCGGGCATGGACGGCACGCGTGCAGCGTTGCAGCATGGGCGCGGAGGTCGGTCGCGAGACGGGCTGGGCAATCGAGTTCATCGGGAACGCTCCGCACTGGTGTGGTGGAGGAGGGGGGATCACCCCGCCCCACCCCTCCCACTCC
>JBJTPC010000262.1:0-14890 GCA_046074905.1 Gammaproteobacteria bacterium | reverse complement strand
GTCCGCGCTGCTCGGCGGCCACGTGCGGGTGGGCCTCGAGGACAACCTCTACCTCGAGAAGGGCGTGTTCGCCTCCAACGGCACGCTGGTCGAGAAGGCCGTGAAGATCATCGAAGTCCTCGGTTCCAAGGCGGCGACGCCGGCCGAAGCCCGCGATATCCTCGAACTGCCGGCGCGGGCGTAAGCGCATGAGCGCCATCAAGACGGTCGGCATCGCCGGCACGGGTCTCATCGGTGCCGGCTGGGCGGCGCGACTGCTCATCCGCGGCTACGATGTGGTTGCCTACGACGTATCGCCGGCGGCGGAAGCCCGCCTGCGCGCGGCCATCGACGTGGCCTGGCCGTCCATGGCCCGCCTGCTCGGCAAGGTGGGCAAGCCCGGCACGCTCACCTTCACCACCGACCTCGCCGCGATGGCCGCCAAGGCGGACTTCATCCACGAGGCGGCCCCCGAGCGCGAGGACCTGAAGATCAAGCTCTTCCGCGACCTCGATGCGGTGGCGCGGCCGGACGTAATCATCTCGTCGTCTTCATCGGGCTTCCTGCCCACGCGGTTGCAGTCCGAGTGCCGCCATCCGGAGCGGGTGATCATCGGTCACCCGTTCAATCCGGTGTATCTGCTGCCACTCGTGGAGACGGTGCCGGGCGAAAAGACCAGCGCGGAAGTGATGGACCGGGCCGGCGCCTACCTGGAGGCGATCGGCATGCACGTGCTGCGCCTCAAGCGGGAGATCGACGGCTACATCTGCGATCGCCTGCAGGAAGCGCTGTGGCGCGAGGCCCTGCATATCCTGAACAAGGACATCGGCACCACCGGCGACATCGACGACGCCATCGTCTACTCGGCCAGCATGCGCTGGGCGTTCATGGGTTCGTTCCTCACGTACCACGTCGCCGGCGGTCCCGGCGGCATGCGCGATTTCATCAAGCAGTTCGATCCCACCCTCGAGCTGCCCTGGACGGATCTGGCCTTCCCGAAATGGAACGACGCGCTGGAGAAGCGCCTGGTGGAAGGCTGCGAGGCGCAGGCGGAAGGCCGCACCGTGGCCCAGATCGAGGCCAAGCGCAACGACATCCTGGTCGACATGATGAAGCTGTTCCGGCAGCACGGTGTGGCCGCCGGCAACGTGCTGGCCCGCGAAGAAGAGAAGGCACGAACCACTTTCCGTCGCTGGCAGGCAGGAGACGACCTCTCGAAGCCGCTGCATCTGTGGGACGGCGAGGTGATTACCGCATGGCTGGACTACAACGGCCACATGACGGATGCCGCCTACCTCTTCGCTTTCGGTGACGGACTGGACGCGTTCTTCCGCTACATCGGCGACGACGAGGCCTACCGCGCCACCGGCCACACGTTCTACACCGCCGAAACGCACCTGAACTACTACCAGGAGTTGAAGCTCGGCGAGCGGTTCCGCGTCGAGACGCAGCTCGTCGGCCTCGACGAGAAGCGCATGCACCTGTTCCATCGCATGGTCCACGCGGAGACCGGCGCGCTGGTGGCCACCAACGAGATCATGCAGCTGCACGTGTTCCAGGGCGAGGAAGTGAAGACCGTGCCGATGTCGGGCGCCCTTTACGCCGCGCTGTCGGCCGTCTGGGCGGAACACCAGAAGCTGGAGCGCCCCGAGCAACAGGGCCGCGTGATGCAGGTGCGGAGGAAGTAATCATGGATTTCTCGCTGACCGAAGAGCAGGAGCTCATCGTCAAGACCACGCGTGATTTCGTGGTGAACGAGCTGTACCCGCACGAGGCGGAGATCGAGGCCACGGGCGTGCTGCGCCCGGAACTCCGCGACCAGATCAAGGCCAAGGCCATCGAGGCAGGGCTCTACGCCGCCAACATGCCCGCCGAGGTGGGCGGTGCCGGTCTCGACACCCTCACCTGGTTGCTCTACGAACGCGAGCTCGGTCGCGCCAACTATGCCTTGCACTGGACGTGCGTGGCGCGCCCGTCGAACATCCTGATGGCCTGCCAGGGCGAGCAGCGCGAGCGCTACTTGCTGCCGGCCGTGCGCGGCGAGCGTTCGGACTGCATGGCGATGACGGAGCCGGGCATCGGCTCGGACGTGCGCGGCATGAAGTGCTCGGCGCGGGCGGATGGCGACGACTTCGTGATCAACGGCACGAAGCACTTCATCAGCCATGCGGACGAGGCGGATTTCGTCATCCTCTACGCTGCCACCGGCGAGGAGGACACGCCGCGCGGCAAGAAAAAGCTGATCACGGCGTTCCTGATCGACAAGGGCACGCCCGGGTATACCGTGCGCGATGGTTACAGGAACGTGTCCCATCGCGGGTACAACAACTGCATCCTGGAGTTCAACGACTGCCGGGTGCACAAGTCGCAGATCCTCGGCGAGCTCCATCAGGGATTCGAAGTGGCCAACGAATGGCTGGGTGCCACGCGTCTGCAGGTGGCGGCCACCTGTCTCGGCCGTGCCGAACGCGCGCTGGAGCATGCCAAGCAGTGGGCGGTGGACCGCATCCAGTTCGGCCAGCAGATCGGCAAGTTCCAGGGGGTGTCCTTCAAGCTGGCGGACATGGCGATGGAACTGAAGGCCGCCGAGTTGCTCACGTTCGAGGCCGCCTGGAAGTTCGACCAAGGCCAGGCCGCGGACATGGACATGGCGATGGCCAAGCTGAAGGCCACCGAGGCGCTGGCCTTCATCGCCGACGAGGCCATCCAGATTCATGGTGGCATGGGGCTGATGTCCGACCTGCCCCTCGAGCGCATCTGGCGCGACGCACGGGTGGAGCGCATCTGGGAAGGCACCTCGGAAATCCAGCGCCACATCATTTCTCGCGCCCTGCTGCGCCCGCTGGGGGGTTGATGTCCCGCGACCTGAAGCCGCTGCTCGAGCCCTCGTCCATCGCCTTCGTCGGCGGGGCGGAGTGCGATATCGCCATCCGCAAGACATTGGGCCTGGGGTTCACGGGCAAGATCTGGGCGGTACACCCGAAGCGCGAGCAACTGGGTGGCGTGCCAACGGTCTCTTCCGTCGACCAGATCGACGGGCCGGTCGATGCGGCGTTCATCGCCGTGAAGCGCGAGCCCACCATCGAGGTGCTGCGCGGTCTGCGGGCCAGGGGTCTGCGGGGCGCGGTGATCTACGCCAGTGGCTTTGCCGAGACCGGCGATACCGGGCTCCAGGATGAGCTGCTGGCGACCGCCGATGGTATTCCGCTGATGGGGCCGAACTGCTACGGCTTCGTGAACGGCCTGTCGCGCGTGGCGCTGTGGCCGGATGAGCATGGTATTGCGCCGTGCGACAGCGGCGTGGCCATCGTCACGCAGTCCGGCAACATGGCCTGCAACCTGGTGACCACCATGCGTGGGCTGCCGGTGGCGCTCACCTGTGCCATCGGCAACCAGGCTGATGTCGACATGGCGCAGTTGGTGGAAAGCTGTGCCCGGGACCCACGCATCACGGCCATCGGTCTGCACATCGAAGGCCTGCGGGATGTGGCGGCCTTTGCCCGCGCGGCCGCCGTGGCACGCGAACTGCGCAAGCCCATCGTCGTGCTGAAGACCGGCCGTTCCGAGCAGGGCGCACGCGTGACCATGAGTCACACGTCTTCGCTCTCGGGCGCGGATGCGCTTTACGATGCGCTGTTCCGCCGCTATGGCGTCGCGCGCGTGAAGTCCGTGTCGGCGCTGGTGGAGACGCTCAAGTTCCTGCACTGCGGTGGCGCCATCGCCGACAGTCGACTCGTGTCCATGAGTTGCTCCGGTGGCGAGGCTGCGCTGGCGGCGGACATGGCGCTGGACCGTGCGGTGTCGTTCCCGCCGTTCACGGCGGCCACCCGCGAACGTGTGGCCGCCACGCTGAACGAATACGTGTCCGTGGAAAATCCCCTCGATTACCACACGTTCATCTGGGGCCAGCCGGAAAAACTGGAGGCCACCTATAGCGCAGTGCTGACGGGCGGCTACGACGTGGCCATGCTCATCCTCGACACGCCTACGCACCCCGCGACGAATCCGGCGAGCTGGGTGGTGGCAGCACGTGCGCTGGTGCAAGCGGCGCGCAACACCGGTGCCCGCGCTGCCGTGGTGGCCACGCTGCATGAGGGCATGCCCCTCGACCTGGCGAACGAACTCGCGGCGGCCGGCGTGGCGCCCATGATGGGCCTGGACGATGCGCTCACTGCGTTTGAGGCGGCAGCATTCATCGGCCGGAACTGGGCGCAAGCAGACGCACCGCCGTCACTCGGGCAGCCTGCTGCGGCTGCCGGCGAGCCCGTCGTGTATTCCGAGAAGGTCGCCAAGGATCTGCTCGCTACCTTTGGCCTCGTCGTGCCGGAGGGGCGCGTTTGCGCAGCGGGTGATGCCGTCGCGGTGGCCGAGCAACTTGGCTACCCGGTAACGCTGAAGGTTTCCTCCGCCGCCATCGCCCACAAGACGGAAGCCGGTGGCGTGGTGCTGAACCTGCGTTCGGCCGACGAGGTGGCGGCGGCCGCTGCACGTCTGGCAAGGCTGGCGCCCGAGGTGCTGGTGGAGCGTATGGTGACGGGCGCGGTGGCAGAGCTGATCCTCGGCCTGACCCGCGACCCGCAGTTCGGCACCGCACTGGTGGTGGGAGCGGGCGGGATCCTCACGGAGTTGCTGCATGACAGCGCAACGTTGCTGCTGCCGACAGCCGAAGCGGAGATTCGCGCGGCGTTGGCCGGCTTGAAATGTTGGCCGCTGGTGACCGGGTTCCGTGGTCGTCAAGGCGATGCGGAAGCGGTGGTGCATGCCGTGCAGGCACTTGCGGCCTTCGCCGCTGCCCACGCGGAGCGCATCGAAGAAGTGGACGTGAACCCGCTCCTCGTCACGGCCAATGGCGCCGTGGCCGTGGATGCCCTGATCAGGATGCGGCCTGCTTGAATGCCGGCCTCGATACCGGCCCGAGCGAAGGAGTCAGGAAGAACATGAGCACCTTGCCCGAACTGCCCGAGAATTCGCCCGTGCGCTACGAAGTCCGTGGCGCGGTGCTGGAAGTGACACTGGACCGCCCGAAGGCCAATGCCATCGATGCGGCCACCAGTCGCGTGATGGGCCAGGTATTTTCCGCTTTCCGCGACGATCCGGCGCTTCGTGTGGCCATCCTGACTGGTGGTGGCCAGAAGTTCTTCTGCCCCGGCTGGGATCTCAAGGCCGCAGCCGAAGGCGAGGCACCGGATTCGGATTACGGCGTGGGCGGCTTCGGCGGCCTGCAGGAACTGCCGGGGCTCAACAAGCCCGTCATCGCGGCCGTCAACGGCATCGCCTTCGGCGGGGGTTTCGAGTTGATGATCTCTGCGGACATCATCATCGCCGCCGAGCACGCCACGTTCGCCTTGCCCGAGATCAACTCGGGCACCGTCGCGGATGCCGCCACCATCAAGTTGCCGCGACGCATCCCGTACCACATGGCGATGGAAATGCTGTTCACGGGCCGCCGTTTCGACACCACCGAGGCCAAGCACTGGGGTCTGGTGAACGAGGTGGTGCCCGCAGACCGACTCATGGCGCGTGCTCGCGAAGTGGCGGACCAGTTGGCGGCCGGCCCGCCGCTGGTGTTTGCCTGCATCAAGGAAATCTCGCGGGAGACCGCCCACCTGCCGGTGCAGCAGGCCTTCGATCGGGTGACCAAGCGCAAGCTGCCCACGGTGGATCGCCTTTACGCCAGCGAGGACCAGAAGGAAGGCGCCCGCGCGTTCGCCGAGAAGCGCGCGCCGGTGTGGCGGGGCAAGTAGCCGGATTCCTTCCCGCTCGACGTTGACTGATTCCACGGTCCGTCGCCTCGATTTCAGAGCATCGCTGCGAAAAGCATCCTCGGATCCGTCCTGGCACGGAGGTGCATAGTGCGTGCAGGTGCTTTTTCACTTCCGCCAAAAGCAATTGATATCCACCCAAGTTTTGATTAATCTTAATCCAGAACAGACGTTCCGTTGAAACGAACACTATCAAGAGGGGTGGCGACATGACTCGAATTGGCATTCGGACCGACGAATCAGCACCGTTTGTCGGGTACGTCAAGGATGGAAATCCCGTGCTTCGGATTGCGGTGGCGGCCGCCTTGGTGACGCTGGCAGCGCCCATGACGTCGTTTTCTGCGGAGTCGGGTGGAGACGGATTGGAAGAGGTCGTCGTTACCGGTACCAAACGCGCGCGCGCCGAAGAGGTGCAGAAGACGCCAATCGCGGTGACGGTCGTCAGCGAAGCCATGCTCAGCGAGCGGAACGTTGTGGATCTCACCCAGCTATCAGCCATGATTCCCAACGCGAATCTCCGCGAAACTACCAGTTATCCTGGTATGCAACGCTTCTGGCTGCGTGGAACGGGAACTAATTTCAGCGTACCGAACTTCGACCCCGCCGTTTCTGTCTATCAGGATGGCGTGTTCGTCGCGCAGAACATTGCAGCAATGCTGGATGCCTTCGATATGGAGTCGATCGAGGTGTTCCGCGGTCCGCAGGGTACCCTCTTCGGGCGCAATGCCTCCTCCGGCGTCATTTCCACTCGTACCCGTCGTCCAGGCGACAAGCTGGACATCCGCGCGGAAATCACCGCAGGGTCGTATGGGCGTCGCGATATCAATGCCTCGATCAGCGGGCCGGTCACCGATTCGCTCGGGCTGAAACTCGCCGTGCTGGATCGTAGTGATGACGGATGGCTCAAGAATACTTTCGACGGCTCCACGATGGGAGCCGCAAATCGCCGCATCGTCCGCGGCACGGCCGTCTGGAAGCCGACCGGCAACCTCGATATCACGGTGGTGGGCGAGCGGCTGGAACGTACCGGCGATGGCGGTTGGTCCGTTTCCCAGGGTCTCTGTGACGGCCGCCCGTGTACGGCAACCCAGCAACCGGCACGTGCATGGAACGAGACCTGGGACAACAGCTTTCCGTTCGTCTCGAATACGGACCAGACCGTCAACAAGGCGATTCTCGAAGTCAACTACACCCTGGCCAGTGGCATCCTCACCGCCGTCACCGGGTACATTGATCTCGTGGCGTGGGGTGGCGGGCAATTCGATGGTGTCCCGGCGCGTGTCACCGAGTCCTTCCAGATGCAGAAGCAGCATCAGTTCAGTCAGGAACTGCGCTACGCGTCGACATTTTCTGAGACATTCGACTTCACGGTCGGCGGCTACTATTTCACCCAAGATCTCCGTTACGGTGAACAGCGCGCAGCGGGATCCAGTGTCGGAGTGCGGCGTGCTGGCGTTGTCGATCCACTGAATCCCTACGGCTTGACCGCCCCGGGATACAGCACGCTGGATCATGAGACCAAGGGTGTATTCATCGAGACGCACTGGAAGCTTTCCGACAAGCTGAGTCTCACAGGGGGACTGCGCTACTCGGATGAAACCAAGGCTTCGAACATCGGTGTTGTCGGCTTTGGGTCCTGCAACTCCTTCCAGACTCCGCCGTTCTATGTCGACGCGTTCAGCTGCACGCGCGGAGCGAAAAACGGGTTCGACATCGTCGATAGTCAGGATTGGTCGGACCTGTCCTGGAAGTTTGCCGCCCAGTACCAGTTCAATGACGACATGATGGCCTACTACAGCGCAAGCCGAGGCTTCCGCAGCGGCGGGTTTTCCATGCGCGTTGCAGCCGCCGAATTGACGGCGCCAGGTGTTCGGCCGTCCTTCTATGACGGCGAGCGAGTGGACCAACACGAGGTCGGTCTCAAGGCGGATTGGTGGGATGGCCGTGCGCGTACCAACCTGACTTATTTCTATCAGGATTGGAACAACATCCAGCGCACGATCCAGCAAGGCGTCGCAGTGCAGAAGACCGCGAACGTCAAGGACTCCCACATACAGGGTGTGGAGCTCGAGGCAAATCTGATTCTCGGGAAGGGGATGCTCGCGGGCGGAGACTCACTGCGCCTCGATCTTGCGGGCGGCAAGATCTGGACCGCTTACGATTCACCGTACATCGTGGGTACGGCCAATCTCCAAGATCAGCATTTTGCCGTACCTCATGACACCGGTTCCGTTGCGTTCACTTATGAACTGCCGGTCGGCGGTGACTCCGGCGCACTTTCATTCCGTGCAGGACTCGATTACATGGGCCCATGGTTCACCAAGGGCCCCATTCGCGTGACGCGGATTGGCCGTTACCGCGCCAAGCGGCTGCTCGATGCCAGCATCGGCTACACCAGCGAAGACGGGAAATGGAGCGCAAAAGTGTTCGGCAAGAACCTGAAAGACGATCAATTCTACGAAACGTTTGTGCCGTTCAGCGACACCAGCGGTGTTGCGTGGCCGGGTGCTCCGCGTTCGTATGGTGTGACCGTCAGTTACCGCTATTGAGTCGGTCAACGGGTTGCAGGTGACCCGTGGGGACACTGGGCGTCCCGCGCAGCATCGAGGGCCGGCGGTCATGTGCCGCCGGCCCTTTTTCTTGCCGGAGATGTCGAGGATGATACGTACGGAATTCGGTGGACAGCCTCGCTCGAGAACAGGAGTAGGTGATGGCTGATTCGGTCCCATGCGCGAGCTTCACTGCCGAGGTGGCAGGCACTGTTCATGCCATGACCCTTGTCAACCTGCCTGAGCGGGTCATCGAAAGGTCACGTCATGCCTTGCTCGATTGGATGGCCTGTGCGCTCGCTGGCTACGATGATGGTGTGGCCCGGATTGGCCGGGACGTAGTCCAGTCGGGCGGCATCGAGTTTCCGGCAACTATCATCGGGACAAAGCTTCGCGCATCTGCACGCGATGCCGCCTTTGCGAATGCCCTCGCGGCTCATGCCCTGGATTTCGACTCGAGTACACCCTGGGCATGGGGGCATCCGGTGGTCCCGCTGGTGTCGGCTGCACTGTCACTAGCCGAGGAGCGTAACTCTTCAGGGGCCGCAATGATCGAAGCGCTGGTGGCCGGGTTCGAGGCGGCCGCTGTCCTCGGGTCAGCGACGGCCACCGGGTTGAGTACCCGCGGTTTCCATCGCACCGGGACGATCGGAGTATTTGCAGCAGCCGCTGCGAGTGGAAAACTCACGGGGATGGGGCCGCGCGACTTGCAGAAGGTGTTCAGTCTGGCGGCGACCCAGGCTGCCGGACTCAAGTTGGTCCTGAGTACGATGGGGAAATCGCTCAATGCTGCTCGCGCCGCCGAGGCCGGGATATTGGCCACCCAACTGGTCGAAAAGGGATTTACCGCGCCCGATGATGCCATCGAGAACGAGTTCGGCTACGCAGCCGCATTCGAAGGCTTTCTGGATCGGGGAAGACCGCGGGAAATCATGCAGGGCAGATATGGGATCGAGAACAACATCATCAAGTTCCATGCCTGCTGCCACGCAGCGCATTCTGCCATCGAAGGTATCCGCATGCTCCGGAGTGAGCATGGAGTCACCGGAGACGACGTGGCGTCAATCGCCCTTCGGGTACCTGCATCGGCCATGAGCTACTGCGGCATCATGGAGCCGCGGAATCCGGCTGAATCGATGTTCAGTTTTCCCCACGCGGCGGCCTTGGCGGCGCTGGGAGAAAGCACCGGACCGGAGGGGTTCACTGCGGCGCGAATTTTCGCTCCGGAGATCCTTGCGATGAGGAAGCGAGTCGAAGTGATTCCGGACGCCGAGGCGGGCCACGGATCGGTGCCGACGAGAGTTCGCATCACTCTCCGCTCGGGAATGATGCTCGAGGCATGTGTATCGGTCTTCGGGGAAATGTCCGAGCATTCGCTGCGGGCACAGCGCGCTCAGATCGAGGAAAAGTTCCTGGATAGCGCGGTTCCGTTGCTGGGAAAAGCGAAGGCGGAAAGAGTATTGGAAGTGGTTGCCGACATCGTCGAATTGCCCTCTATGCGCGAGCTGACCCGGTTGCTGTCGATACCTTGAGCATCGGCATCTCCCGCATCCAAAATCCGTCACTGCGCGGTCATGCCGGCATCAATGATGAATTCAGCACCCGTCACATAACTGGCCTCTTCAGAGGCGAGATAAAGTACACAATGTGCGACATCCTCCGGCTGGCCAGCCCGGCCCAGCGGAACGCGTTCCGGCGCGGCCCGCGCATCCACGATGGAGCGGCTGCCGGCTGCAGCCGACTGCATGTTGGTCCAAATCACCCCGGGGTGGACGGAATTGCAGCGAATGTTGTGTTCGGCACCATCGATGGCGATGGACTTCGACATGGCGCGTACGCCACCCTTGGATGCACCGTATGCCACGCAGCGCTTCATTCCAACGAGGCCCGCCACCGAGGACATGTTGATGATGCTGCCACCACCACTGGCCTTCATGTGCTCCATCGCGAGTTTGGAGCCGATGAACACGCTGGTGAGGTTGGTTGCGATCTGGCGGTTCCAGTCCGCGAGAGACAGTTCTCCGGTGCGCTTCAGGATGGCGATTCCGGCGTTGTTTACCAGGACGTCTAGGCGGCCGAAAGCCCGCAAGGTGGCGTCCATGACCGACGTCCAGTCCTCTTCGCTGACTACATCGTGGCGCAGGCCGATCGCGGAGCCGCCATCCGCGCGGATGGCAGCGGCACAGCTCTCTGCCCCGACCCCGTCAAGGTCGGTCGCAACCACGTGTGCTCCGCGCGCGCCAAGCAACAAAGCGATCGACCGGCCGAGTCCTGGATTGGAGGCGGCTCCTGTCACTAACACCACTTTGCCGTTCACGCCGCTCATCTTCGCTTCCTCCGGGTTGGAACTTGCCGGGTTCGATGGAAACCACGCAACCAATCTATCATAATAGAGAACACGCGTACTCTTAAAAAGAACGTTTTTCAGCCGAGGTGAGCTCTTGCCACTGCCAGATATCACGCTGCTGGATCAGGACCTGCGGGGTAAGAGGCTACCCGGTGCCTGCTTCAGCATCACCCCCCAGGACTGTGCTTTGGTGTCGGGCATGAGTGACTGGCCCGATCGCGTGCCATCGCCTGTATTCGCGCTGGTAGCGGCGCTGCGCGGGCTCGGTATCACGCTAGACGAGATGTGCCGCCTTTGCGAATTCGAGCTGTCGGCCGGACCCATGCTGGGAGAGTGCACGCTTCGTGTGGATGAGGACTTGCGGGTCGGAATGAAATACTTTACCGACGTATTGATCCATGGCATCGAACGCAAGCAGTCCGTATCGCGGGGATTCATCGATTGCTTCCGCTTCTCCGTGGCGCTTCGCTTGCCTGGATCGCGACGAGTCGCCGAAGTGGAACTGACCTGGTTGCTGCCGAGAGGGTGGTCATGACCCTGCCGGCTCTCATGCTGCCCCTGGAATACAGCGTTCCGATTTCGCTCGCGGATGTTCGCGAGTGGGCCCGCTTGCTGGATGATGCAAATCCGCTGCACGAGGCAGCAGGCGGCGCCGTGATACCGGGTCCGGCGTTGCTGGCGGTCGTGCTGTCTGCCGTGAAGAGGTTGTTGCCGGGCAGCCGTGTCATCACGGTCGCATCCCGGTTCACCGCCACGGTGGCGGCGCCCGCGAATATCACAGTTCGACTTTGGGCAGCAACGCAGCGTGACGATTCGTCAGCCGACCCGCAATGGATGGCGGCGGTGATGGTGGGAGAGCGTGAGGTATTCAAGGCAAATGTCGCGCTCGCAGGATGCGATTCATCTTCCGAGGAGCACTGATGCTGGATGTATATTCACGTTTTAGATTGATGGTTTCGATGGCGCCCGACGCTCCTTGCTTGATTCATGCTGGCATGACATGGAACTATGCGGAGGTCTTGCGGCGGGTCGAGTTGTCTGCAGCTTGCTTGCGGGGGCTCGGAGTAGAGCGGGGAGACCGTATCGCGGTGCTCTCGGAAAATTCGCCGCTGTACACTGTCGTCCAGTTGGCCTGTGCGAAATTGGGCGCCATGGTCGCCTGCATGAACTGGCGGCTGCGCGAGTCCGAACTGGAATCGTGTCTGTCAGTGGTTGCACCGAAAGTGCTCATTCGGTCTTCGCGATATGCAGATATGTCCGCCAGATTGGCAGGAGCAGTCCCTGCAGTGTTGGCGCTATCGGACGCATGTCCGGCAACGGGACAGTTGGATACGGCGTCAGTTGATGCGCAGTCCGGGGACGGACTGCTGATCATCTTCACGAGTGGAACGACCGGCGTGCCAAAGGCTGCGGTCATCAGCCACCGTGCCCATATCGCGCGCATGGAAGTGCTGCGGAACGACCTTGGTCTCGACGCCGGAGATGCATTCATCGCCTGGTCACCCATGTTCCATATGGGTGGCAGCGAGCACAGTTTGTCTTCCTTGATGATCGGCGCGCCGGTCGTTGTTCAGGACGGGCTGGACATACCTGCCATGGCCAATGTCGTGACGGAGCGAAAGGTTGGGTGGTTGCTGCTGGTTCCGGCGACGGTAGAGCCTTTGCTCCATTTCCTGGAGCAGACTGCATCACGACCGTTTGGCATCAAGGTCGTGGGTTGCATGCCGGACCTCATGCCCATGGAAACCGTTCGTGCTGCGATGCGCGTGCTGCGGGCGCCGTTCCTGAATAGTTTCGGTTCCACCGAGACAGGATTGCCGCCGCTTTCGGGCGGCTTGCTCGAGCGCAAATCCGTGGAAATCGATCTGGACAAGCGCATGAATTCCGGTTGCGAACTTCGTTTGATGTCGCCGGACGGCCACCAGGTCGCAGATGGCGCCATAGGTGAGGCCTGGGTACGCGGCGAGAACGTATTTTCGGGGTATTTTCGTGATGGGGGCATTGACCGCTCTGTGTTCCGTGATGGCTGGTTTCCCATGGGTGATCTGTTGCAGCATGATGGCAACGGTGCCTACCGTTTCATGGGGCGGTCCAAGTACCTGATCAAATCCGGCGGAGAAAACATCTATCCGGCGGAAATCGAGAGTGTCCTGCTGCTTGATGCGCGGGTCGAAGATGCAGTAGTGGTTCGGCGTATGGATACGCGTTGGGGTGAGGTGCCGGTGGTCTTCGTGGTTCGCCGCGATCCTGGTCTGACGCGGGAGGAGGTGGAGATGCTATGCCGGTCAGCCATCGCAGGATATAAAGTGCCAAAAGACGTGTTTTTCGTTGGGGAGGAAGACTTGCCCCGCAACGCCAGCGGAAAAATCGTACGTGAGGAACTGGAAAAGCGCCTGCAGGCGTCGACTGCAGGCGCGGGGTGATTACTTCGCGAATTGCAGCAGTTTCGGCTCGAGGTAGGCTGCGAGGCCTTCCAGACCCCCTTCACGCCCAAGACCCGATTTCTTGAATCCACCGAACGGCTGGACCACGCACATGTCCCAGCTGTTGACGGAAATCTGGCCGGTACGGATCCTGCGGGCGATACTCTCGGCCAGAGCAGGGTCGCCAGCATAAACAGCGCCAGAGAGGCCGTAGTCGGAATCGTTCGCGATGGCTACGGCCTCATCGAGGTTCCCGTAGGGCAGGATGCAGGCGACTGGACCGAAAATCTCCTCGCGAGCGATGGTCATGCGGTTGTCGACGTCGGCGAACAGGGTTGGCTCGACGTACCATCCGCGGGTCAGGTTGGACGGCCGTCCTCCGCCGAAGACCAGTCGTGCGCCTTCCGCGACTCCAAGGCGGATGTATCGCTCGACGCGGTCACGCTGCTGCGCCGAAATGACTGGCCCAAGCAGGGTGCCAGACTCCAAAGGGTCACCGACCTTCAGCGTTGCCATGTAGTTTTTCATATGCGTGATCAGCTCCTCCTGTCGGCTGCGTGGTACCAGGATTCGCGTCAGCGCGGCACATATCTGCCCGGAGTGCATCACCGCGTTGTTCACCAGCGTAGGAGCGATACGTTCCAAGTCGGTATCATCCGTGACGATTGCTGCGGATTTGCCGCCAAGTTCAAGGGTCACGCGTGCGATACGCTCGGCGCAGGCCGCCATCACTTTGCCGCCCGCCACCGTGGATCCGGTGAAGGCCACTTTGTCGACTCCGGTATGCCGGACGAGATGGTCACCAACCGCTCGATCCCCCGGAACCATGTTGATGACACCCGGCGGGAACCCGACCGCCTCAAGGGCCTCGGCAAGGATGAGGGCGCCAATCGGCGCTTCGGGCGCCGGTTTAATGACCACGGTGCAACCCGCTGCGAGGGCCGGAGCGATCTTGAGCGAAATGGTCGGGACGGGCCCATTCCATGGGAGGATGGTGGCTACCACGCCAACCGGCTCATGGATCAGGAAGCCATAGCCGTTGTCCCACTCCCGACGTTCTTCGAAGGGGAACCGTTCATGGAGTGTGGCGGCGTCCAGCCACATTCGGTTTGCCTGAGAGGCCATGAAATTGGCGATGAAAGTGGGGCCGCCCACCTCATGGCTGAAGCTTTCGGCGATCTCCGCCGCCCGACGATCGATTTCGGCGGGAACCCGCGCCAGATAAGACGCGCGCTCGGAGGGAGACATCCGTGGCCATGGCCCGCGATCGAACGCTTCGCGGGCCGCCGCAACGGCCGCGTCGATATCCACGTGCGTGGCGCGCGGGATATGCGCGATGACCTGTTCCGTGGACGGGGAGATGACCATCACTTTCTCGGTGCTGCAGGGCTCTGCCCAGCGACCGGCGATAAAAAACCGTTCGAAACTGCGGATGGTGGTATGCATGGGATTGGTTGACCTTTGGTGGACCCGGTGTTAGCGTATAACAGAACATAGATTTTCTTCAAACGAACAGTATCGAGCGCCTCCGGACCATGGATGACATGGGCAAGAGCGGGGCGCATCGGATACTCCAGTCAGGGGTCGACGTGAACGCAGAGTCAGACGGCAGGGCCGGAATCACGTCTCTCCGGATGTCTCGCAAGGTACTGTTCGGCTTTGCCGAAATGCCGCTGCAAGTGGCAATGCTCGCCATCACCGCCTATATCCCGAACTACTACGGCATGGACTTGGGCGTCAGTCTCGCGTCAGTGGCGACCGTGCTGATGATTGCCCGCTTGTTCGATGCCGTGACCGATCCCCTGGTGGGGTACCTCAGCGACAGAACAC
>JBJTPC010000261.1:0-14736 GCA_046074905.1 Gammaproteobacteria bacterium | reverse complement strand
CGCTCTTCCAGGCAGAGGTTGCCTCGCGCAAGGTCATGGCCGTGCCGACGGTGTTACTGAATGGACAGCCTTTCGCGCAGGGACGGATGACGCTCGAGGACATCCTGGGCAAGGTCGATACCGGTGCGGCGAATCGCGAAGCTACGAACCTCGATGCCCGTGATCCCTACGATATCCTCGTGGTGGGTGGCGGGCCTGCCGGCGCGGCGGCAGCCATCTATGCGGCCCGCAAGGGAATCCGTACCGGCGTGGTGGCCGAGCGTTTCGGTGGCCAGGTGCTCGACACGATGGGGATCGAGAACCTCATCTCCGTACCGGCGACGGAAGGCACCAAACTGGTCCATGCGCTGGAGGCGCATGTCGGACAGTACGACGTGGAAATCATGAGCGGACAGCGCGCGACGGCGCTGGAACCTGCGGGTGCCGACGGGCTCGCACGCATCCGGCTGGAGAACGGAGCCGTCCTCAAGGCGCGGAGCCTGATCCTCGCCACGGGCGCCCGTTGGCGCGAGATGAACGTGCCGGGCGAGCGGGAGTATCGGGGCCGTGGCGTCGCCTACTGTCCGCACTGCGACGGCCCGCTGTTCAAGGGCAAGCGCGTGGCCGTGGTCGGCGGCGGCAACTCCGGTGTCGAGGCGGCCATCGATCTCGCCGGCATGGTGCGCGAGGTGACCTTGCTGGAGTTCGATGGGCAACTGCGTGCCGACGCGGTGCTGCAGGCGAAGCTGCGCAGCTTGCCGAATGTCAGGATCATCACCCGCGCGCAGACGCTGGCCGTCACCGGGGATGGCAGCCAGGTCGATGGCCTGGTTTACCGCGACCGCTCGACGGGAGCAGAGCAGCGCCTGGATTTGGAAGGCGTGTTCGTGCAGATTGGCCTGCTGCCGAACACCGACTGGCTGCGTGGCACCGTATCGCTCACGGTCCGCGGCGAAATCGAGGTGGATGCCCGTGGCCAGACCTCCTTGCCAGCGGTGTTCGCCGCGGGTGATGCCACCAACGTGCCCTACAAGCAGATCATCATTGCCATGGGCGAGGGTTCCAAGGCAGCGCTGTCCGCCTTCGATCACCTCATTCGCCAAGTACCCACCGCGATTCCCGGCGCCAAGGCTGCGTGATCAGCATGGTTGACCCGTCCCCACCTTCCGGCGGAGGATGGGAAAGTTCTTGCCGACCGGGTGCCCCGATGACCGCCACGCTCTTGCCACGTTGGCTCCTGTTGCTACTAACGCTCCTGATGTGGTCGTCCCCGGGGTCCGGTGGCGAGGCCGCGCCACTGGTCGTCAAGACCGATCGCGGCGAGGTACGCGGCACCTTGCGCAACGGGGCGCGCGAGTTCCGCGGGATTCCCTATGCGGCGCCCACCACTGGCGAGCGACGCTGGACGCTCGCCACGCCCGCCGAGCCCTGGCGCGGCGTACTCGACGCGACGGAGTTCCGTGGTGCCTGTCCGCAGGTCGTGCGCTTCAACCTCACGGAGGCGAGCGACAACGAGGACTGCCTGGTGGTGAACGTGAGTACCCCGGCGGCGGGCGGCAGGAATCTTCCCGTCTTCGTGTATATCCACGGAGGCGCGTCGGTGGGCGGCGCCGGCAGTCTTTACCGCCTCGACGCGATCGCCCGCCAGGGGGTGGTCGCGGTCTCGCTGAACTACCGACTCGGTGCGCTGGGCTTCCTCGCGCATCCGGCCTTGGGCCGCGACGGCAACGGGGCCTGGGCCGTCGAGGACCAGCGTCTGGCATTGCGATGGGTACAGCGCAACATCGCCGCCTTCGGTGGCGACCCGAACCGCGTCACATTGGGCGGCGAGTCCGCCGGCGCCGGAGCCGTGTGCACCCATTTGGCCAATCCGCGGCTCTCTGCCGGGTTGTTCCACCAGGCGGTCATCACCAGCGGTGCATGTCTTGTCCCCCGCGGCCGCGCCAGCGAAGCCGAGGCCATGGGCCTGACACTTGCCGCGGCTGTCGGCTGCAGCGATCCACAAACGGCCCTCCGCTGCCTGCGCAAGGTACCGCTGGCCGAACTGCTGGCCAAGCAGACCGAACTGGCGAACGGTCGCCTTGTCACCTTCTCGCCCACGTCGGGCAGCGACGTCAACCCGGTGGACGGTGCTGCAGCCATGGCGGCCGGAGAGTTCATGCGCGTGCCGGTGCTGATGGGCGCGACGCGCGACGAACTGCGTCTGTATGTCGCCTACGACCTGCAGGCCGGCAAGGTGCTCGACGCCAGCACCTATCCCGCCTGGCTGCAGGACGTCTACGGTCGCTCGGAGGCGGAGCGCCAGGCGCGGATTCCGGAGCGGGTGGCGGAGCGCTATCCGCTGGTACCCGGCGAACCCCCGGCGGTGGCACTGGGCACGGCGATGTCGGATTTCATCCCGAGCATCGGCATCGGCGGTTGCGTGCAACTGCACAGTGGCAGCGTGATGGCGCGTTACACGCCCCTGTGGCAATGGGCATTTGCCGACCGTGCCGCACCCGTGCTTGGGGTCGGCATCACGCGGGAACCCGATCCGGGGTTCGAGCTCGGCGCAGTCCATGCCGCCGAGATCAACTACTTCTTCCCGAACTTCGACAACACGCACAAGATGGCTGCTCCCGATCTGGCGCCACCGTCGCAGGCGCTGTCGGAACAGATGCTGGAGTTCCTCGCCCAGTTCGTGCGCACCGGCCAGCCGGCGGCGCGCGGACTGCCGGCCTGGCCACGGTTCACGGGTGGCGCCACCGTGATGTGGATGGAGCCCGGCCAGACCGGTCTGCGTGATGCCGGTGCCATCCATCAGTGCGATTTCTGGAAATCGCTCTACCCGGATCGTCTCTGAGCACCGGGTCCGCGGCTCGCGGCGGTCGTTCCCGGCTCAGTCGAAGATATCGCTGAGCCAGGACTTCTTGCGATAGTCCTTGTAGCCGCGCGAGCGGTAATCGTCGTCGTGTCGATACCCCTCGCGATAGTCGCCACGCGATTCGGGGCGGTAGGCAGTCTGGGGAGGAGCCACAGGGGGTGCAGACGATGGTGCCACCTGCTGCGCAGCCTTCTCCAGCAACTTGTCGAGTTCCCCGCGATCGAGCCAGACCCCGCGGCACTGGGGACAGTAATCGATTTCGACTCCCTGCCTCTCGGTCATCACCAATACGGTATCGACACAGGTCGGGCATTTCATGCTTGAACACTCCCGCGAATGAACGCGTCCAGAATCTCGCCCGGCTGGGCGTTCCAGACACCCGGGCGTGACATCACGTGGCCGAGCGCCGCCTCCAGGTGCTTGACGCGATGTGGCTGACCCATCACCCAGGGGTGCAGGGAAAGCGCCAGCAACCTCCCCCCCTCGCGGCGGCTCTCCTCCAGGAGAAGGTCACAGGCATCCATCACCTGCTCTGCCCAGGATTGCTCCGCGTGCAGGTTGTCCATCACCACGAACCGGTCCTCGATTTCCGTGGTCAAGGGCAGCGACCAGAGTGGTCCCTGCGCCGTACGGAACGCATAGGGCAGTTCGTCATTCACCCAGTCGGCGAAATATTCGACGCCGTTGGCCTTGAGAAGTTCCGGTGTCCGTGGCGACTGCAGCTTGCCTGGTCCCAACCACCCGCGCACCGACTGCCCGGTGGCGGCACGCAGCACGGCGAGCGAGCGCTCCACCAAGGCCGACTCCTCGGCTTCCGCCAAGCCCCCGGCGTGCGGCGTATCCATGCTCCAGGAGTGACCGAGGAACTCGCCACCGTGGTCGAGAAGTGCCCTCAGCAACGCAGGGTAGCGGAGAACCAGCTCGGCGTTCATCGCGAAACTGGACCGCACGCCGAGTCGGCGGAACACCTCGAGGAAGCGGTAGATCCCCACCCGGTTGCCGTAATCACGGAGCGTGTAGTGACGCAGGTCCGGATAAGGCATGGTCATGGCACCGGGCAGCTTGAGCGGCTTGCCGGCAGGATTCAGCGGAAAGTGCTCGAGGCTGACATTCACCCAGACGGCGAGGGTCTTGCCACCGGGCCATTGCACGCGGGGGCGGTCGACGAGCATCGACCAGTCATAGCGATCATGGTCCATGCCACGGCGCCGCCAGGGGTACTGCAGGTGCCGGTCATCGAGGCTCATGCGGACACCCCGCGCTCGCGGATATCGGCCAGCGCCGCGTTGTAGTGATGGGCGGCATAGTGCTCGGCGATTTCCCGTCCGGTGGTCACCCAGACGTCGCTGTGTCCGGTGATGTACTCGAGGGCTTCCTCGAACGCCTTCAGCCGGTGTGGACAGCTGACCTGGTAGTTGTGGGTCGGGATGCACATCACGGTACCGGATTCGGCCCCCTCGGCATACAGGCGGTCGAAGGCATCCTTGATCATCTGGCCATAGCGGCGCGGCTCGATCTTGTTCACCACGTAAACGATGGTGTCATTCAACTCGAGCGAATATGGCACCGAGACGAACTTCTGGCCGCCGCGGACCCGGACCGGCGTGGGCTGGTCGTCATGGAACAGGTCGCAGGTATACAGCCCGCCCAGCTCCGCAAACAAGTCGAGCGTCACTTCGCTGTGCGACAGGGCCGGGGCCAGGTAACCCGCCGGCTTGCGCCCCACGGCGCGCTCGATCGTCTCCATGGAGTCGAGAATCATCTCCCGCTCTTGTGCCTCGCTCATGCCGTAGGTGTAGCGGGTGTTGTAGATGCCGTGGGTAAAGAACTCCCAGTCACGCTCGGCACACATCTCGATGATCTCGGGATGATGGGCGCACAGCGCGGTACTCAGCGAGATGGAGCCGCGGATGCCGTACTTCTCGAGCAGGCGCATCTGGCGCACATGACCGACGCGATTGCCGTAGTCGCGGATCGAGTAGCCGGGAACTGCAGGTGCGGGATGGGGCCAGGCCGCACGATGGGGGTTCTGCGGGGGCTCGAGTTCGTAGAATTCGATATTGGGTGCCACCCAGAACGCCAGTCGCTTGCCGCCTGGCCAGGTGATTTTCGGCCGACCGGCGTAGGGCCAGTAGTCGTAGTAGCCCGGCTCCGACTTCATGCACCCTCCGCGATGCGTGCGTCCAGCCAACCGAGGGTCTCTCCCACGTCCACCACGTCGGCGTACTTGAGCATCAGGTCGGTGAGGTTGGCGAAGTGGTAGCTCTCGTGCTTGTCGGCGACGCACTGCTCGGGAACGATGGTCCGGTACCCCCTCGAGAGCGAATCGACCGCACCTGCGCGCACGCAACCCGAGGTGGAGCCGCCGGTGATGACCACGGTATCGACCTGATGCCATACCAGCAGGGACTGCAGCGGTGTCTCGAAGAACGGCGAAGGCATCCGCTTGCAGTACACGAGATCACGGCCGGACTGCACCTCGCAACGCTCGTCGAACTGCGCGCGGCGGGAGCCGTGCTTGATGTTCTGGAGCGAGTCCGGGGTGTTGGTGCGGGTTCCCCATACCCCCGCATCCTCGGCGGAGTCGGCATAGGCGACGTAAGTCCAGACGACGGGCCAGCCGAGGGTCCGGAAACGCTGCGCCAGCGCATTCACGTACTCGATCTGGCGCGGGTCCGTCTCGTAGGCAGTCTTGAACTCGTCCACCCGCGTGTAGGCACACTGGAAGTCGATATTCACCAGCGCGGCCTTGCGGCCGTAGCCGAAACGGGCGCGGGCGGGATTCGCCTTCACTTCCTGCCAGATCTGGCGGGCCGTCTTGTCGGACATTTCCATGCAGAGGCTTCCGGGAGCAACCAGCGGGCCGAGGCCCGAACGGGGTTCGAGTTTACGGAGCCTCGGGGGCAGCTGTCATCCGCGCCTGCCGCAGTTCAGCCGAACTCGAAGGAGGTCACGCCGAAGACGCGGTGCGTCGTGTCCCGTGGCGGAGAACCAAGGACCATCCGCGCGCAGCCGAAAGCCTCGTTCCACCCCAACTCCGTGACGATGGCGAGCGCGGCCAGGTTGGGCTCGGGTACATCGAGCACCACGGGTTCACCGGGTACGCCCGCGAGCAGATCATGCATCAGGGTGCGCGCAACGCCCGGGTCGTCCGCAAACACCGGGCCGAACTTGTAGCCACTGACGCACGGGCGAAGAAAGGCGTAGCCGCGGACCTTGCCTTCTGCCGGATCGTAGACCGCCCGCCCCCGTCCGCCGGGCACTTCCAGCCAACGCTGCAGAAAAGCCCCGCGCGGAACCCCGAAGACCGCCTCGTCGTAGGCAACGAGAGCCGACTGCGGCACCGCCGCCAATTCGCAGGCGCCCGCATCCGCGGCATCGGCGAGCCGGGTGGCATCCGCGATTCCCTGAAACCGCAGATCGCGGTGCTGGACGGAAAAGCCGCCGGCAGCGTAGAACGGGACCATGTCGAAAACGCCGTCCATGCCGATGAAGGCACCCGGCTGCAACCGCGTCTGCAGGCGGCGCAGGCGCTCGTGCCACAAGAAACGCCCGATCCCCTGCCGTCGCTGGTCAGGACGCATGATGAACAGGCCCATGAATCCGCATCGACCTGCGTAAGACAGAATCACGCCGCCACCGACCAACTCCGGCGAGCCCGCTCCCACCTGTGCCCGCAGTGCGATGAAGGCCTCACGGTCGTAATGCCAGGCGACTTCCAGGTCATGCAGGCCGGGATTCCAGCCCTCGGCCGTGGCCCACTCGACCAGCATTCCCGCCTCCTCGCGGGTCATGCAGTCGATGTGGTAGCCGGGAGGCAGGCCGGCAATGGCGTTGGGGGCAGACATTGCGCGAATATACCGCCTGACCATAGGAATGAGGAGGTTGACCCATGCAACCCTTGCGCGACCGGACCGTCGGGTTCCCCGAGGCCGTCGGGCTGTCGCTGGCAATTGTCGCTCCCACGATGGCGATGTCCTTCAACGTCACCCTCGCCGTGGACGTCGCCGGTGCGGCCGCGCCCATGGCGTTCATTGCCGGCACCGTGGTGATGGCGTTGGTAGGCCTTGTGTTCCTGTGGTTCTCCCGCAGGAATATCGGCGAGGGTTCCGTGCCGGCCATGATTGCCGGTACGCTAGGCAAGCCCGCCGGATTCACCGCCTGCTGGGCCTTGCTGCTCACCTACCTGTGCTTCGGGTCGGGCACGGCAGTACTCGCGGGAAGCTTTCTCCAGGCGGCGCTGTTGGCCCTGCAGGTGCCGGCTGCGGACAGCTGGCTGGTCCTCGGCGTTGCCGCCATCCTGGTCAGTCTGGTGCTGTCGCTGCGTGGATTGCAGCTCGCCGGCCGCCTGATGCTCGCTCTCGAAGTGATCTCCATGCTGGTGATTGTCTGGCTGGGCTGGCGCGTGCTCTGCAATCCCTCCGGCGAATCCTCACTCGGAGCGCCCGACCTGCTCCCCGAGTCAGTCTCCGGATGGGAGGGTGTCGGATCGGCGCTCGTGTTTGCCGTGCTTTCCTTCGCCGGCTTCGAGGGAGCGACCACCATCGCCCGGGAAACCCGTGACCCCCGACGCACGATTCCGCTCGCGCTGCTCGGCAGCCTGGGGCTCGCGGGAATCTTCTATACGTTTACCGCGTACTTCCAGATTGCCGGCTTCGGTTCAACCCACCTGGCGGAACTGGCGAAGGATCCAACGCCGCTCTCCACCCTCGCAAGCCGTCAGGGCTCGCCGACGCTGGGAATCATGCTGGACCTCGCCGCCTCGATGTCTGCATTCGCGTGCGTACTCGGCAGCATGAACGCTGCCGCCAGGATGGGGCAGACGGTCCACTGGCAACTGCGTCGCCGGACCAATGCGGGGTTTCCCGCCCCGGCCGTTACCACCCCTGCGCTCGCCGCCGTGGCGGTGGCGATGGGTTCGGGTGTGGCGACCTGGGGAGCCCAGGTCGGTCCGGGTGCGTACTACGGTGCCATCGGGACCATCGGGACACTCGCGTTGATTCTGGTTTATCTCGCGCTTTGCACCGCGGGAACGCGGGACATGGTCCGACAGGGTCGACCCGGACTTGCCGCATGCGGGGTTGCCGCGATTGCCGGACTGGCATGGCCGCTCTGGGCCTCGACAGGTTCGGGAAACGACGGGCCAGCGGCATCATGGCCGTACCTGGTCGTCGGGTGGCTCGTCATCGGCTGGGGTCTCTCCAGCCGGTCGAAGCCCACCTGAGGAATCAGCCGCGATTCACCCGCGCGAGATCCCCCCGGACCTGCGGGAGCGCGAGCAAGCGAGGGTCCATCACGCGGAACCACCAGGGCGGGAAAAGTGCCACGAAGAACATGCCGAAGTAACCGGTCGGCAAGGTCGGCACATCCGGAAAGCTGCGCAGGCACTGGTAGCGGCGCTCGGGGTGGGCGTGGTGGTCGGAATGACGTTCCAACTGGAAGGTCAGCAGGTTGGAGGCCCAGTGGTCCGCATTCCAGCTGTGATGGGGCTGGCAGCGCTCGTAACCACCCTCCGGCAAGCGCCGCCTCAGCAAGCCGTAGTGCTCGACATAGTTGGCGGAAGTCAGTTGCCACCACGCGAAGGCGTTGTGCAGCAGCAGGAACGGCAGCAGCTGCCAGCCACAGAACCACAGTGTTCCACCCTGCAGCAGCACGGTGATGGCCTGGGATTGGAGAATCTCGTTACGGGGACTCCAGACGAAATGTCCGGCGCGACGCAGACGCGCCGCCTCCAGCCGCCAGCCGCGTCGGAAGCCACCGGGAATCTCGCGCAGCGCGAACCGGTAGATGCTCTCTCCCATCCGCGAACTGGCGCAATCCTCGGGCGTCGCCACCTGCCGATGATGGCCAAGGTTGTGCTCGACCGGGAAGTGACCATACCCGACCACCCCCAGCACGCAGCGGGCCAGGAGCCGCTCCAGCCAAGTGTCCTTGTGACCGAGTTCGTGGCCCGTGTTGATGGCCAAACCACCGTACGCACCCGCAGACAGGGCCGCGAGCCCCTGCGCCCACCATGGCAGTGCGACGGTGGATACCAGCCAGACATAGGCTGCAAACACCAGAAAGTGCAGCGGCACGGTCAACATGGGAATCCAGCGGTACCACGGATCGCGACGCATGGCGTCGAGCGCCGCCTCCGGGGCGTTCTGCCGGTCCTCACCCAGGATCCAGTCCATGCAGGCGCCCGCTCCATAAATCAGCAGGAGTGGCAACGCGAGCAGCCATGGCGCCTCGACTCCGGCCGCCAGGTAGGCCACCGGACCTGCGAGCGCCACCAGTGGATAGGCAAACGAGGCCAGCCACAGATAACGCTTCGGGTCGCGGTAGGTCGGCATCTTCTTACCTCACGACATGCCATCGGGTCTGGCGACCGGCGAGGTACAGGATACGCTTGCCATCGAAGAGAGCACTCTGTTCCAGCTTGATCTGCACCCACTGGCCACCCCACTCGGGCAAGGGCTGGCGGATGTTGCCCTCGATCGCGTAGACGGTGTCGGGATGGATCGGCCAATCGCCCTGGACGGGTGTCGGGCCCTGGTTGTCCCACATGCCGATGGTCGGGCCCGGCGCATGACCGACCATGCCGAGCGCGTGTGTGTAAGTCCGGCTGTTGATGCCGGCCTTGGCCGCCGCCGCCTGCGTGGCTGCCAACACCTCGTTGCCGGTACGACCCGTGGCGAAAGCACCGGTCAGCAGGTCCTGCCAGCGATTGCCGGTGAGCAAGGCCGCCTGCAGCCCGGCAGGCACCGCTTCCTCGCCCACCCGCAGCACGTAACCCATCTCCTGCGTATCCGTACACAACTTGAGGTAGCAGAAGCCCACATCGGTATGCAGCACATCCCCCCGCTCGATGACACCGCCCTCACCGCAGAAATCCGCCTGCTCCGTGCAGGCCTGCCCGGCGCGCTGGCGATTCACGTGCGGCATGAACCAGATTCGCAGTCCCAGTTCCTCGTAACGACGACGGATGTACCACTCCACGTCGTCGGTGGTGGTCACGCCCGGGGTGATGACCCGCGAACTGAAAGCCTCGCTGATGACACCACGCGCGATACCCAGCAACTGCGGATAGACCTGCTGCTCCGATGCGGTGCGGGTCTCCATCCAGCGGATGACCAGTTTCTCCGCAGACACCAATCGCCTGGCATGATCGGCCGGCAACACCTCGAGCAGCCGCTCGTGGAGACCGCGCGTGAGCCCATCGGCCACCGGCCATTCACGCGAGACGTTGATACCGATCCTCGCCGGATTGCGGCTGGCAATGAGTTCCCCCAGTGCCCGCCACTGCGCATCGAGATCGCCCCCGGACCAAGCCGATTCGTAGGGTGCACCTAGCGGGTAGCGGTTGACGGCCAGCCGCTCGACCGAACCATCGGGCTTGCGGTTGAACACCAGCATGGTAGTGCGTCTCGCCGCGAAACTGGGCTGGGGCACGAGGCTGAAATACACGGGGTCCTCGGCATACTCGCGGTTCAGCACCAGCCACATGTCGATGCCGGTCTCGGCCATCAGACGGGGGAGCAGCTGCTGGAGGCGCTCCACGACGATGCGGTTCTCGGGCGCCACGCGTTCGCGCGCCGGCAGGACGGCATATTCGTCCGCCGACGGGATGTAACGTCCCTGGTCAGGCACATAGGCCGCTGGCGCCTCGCGGTTTGCCGCTCCCGCCAGTACGGGCAGTGCGGCGGCGAGTACCCATACCAGGGGAAGAATCCGGCGCCGTGACACCTGCTCGATGCCGGTGACCGTTGCTGGGGAGGGACGCGTGGGCGACGACATGGACAAGCTCCGACGACACGGTGACGGTTTCATCATAGCCGTCCGGAGCACGGGCTGGAAAACCTGCCACCGGCCGGACTTGCTAGTATCGGTCGATGGACCCGCACATCCCCCTGCCCTTCCGGTTCACCGCACTCGATTGGGCCATCATCATCGGCTCCATCGTGGTGAGTTTCCTGCCAGCACTGTTCTTCTGGCGGCGAGCGGGCCAGAACACCAGCGAGTTCTTCACCTCCGGTCGGGCGGCTCCCTGGTGGTTGGTGGGCATCTCGATGGTGGCCACCACCTTCAGCACCGATACGCCCAACCTGGTGACCAACCTGGTCCGTCAGGGAGGTGTCTCCTCCAATTGGCTATGGTGGAGCTTCCTGCTCACGGGCATGCTCACCGTGTTTTTCTATGCGGCCTTGTGGCGCCGCTCGGGAGTTCTCACGGACCTCGAGTTCTACGAGGTGCGCTACTCGGGCCCGGCGGCACGGGCGCTGCGGGGTTTCCGCGCGGTCTTTCTGGGCCTGTTCTTCAACTGCGTGATCATGGCCGCCGTGAACCTGTCGGCGGCCAAGATCGGCAGTATCGTGCTGGGGTGGCCCATGGAGCAGACGCTGCTGGTCTGCGCCGTCATGACCATCTTCTTCGCCTCGGTGTCCGGACTCTGGGGCGTGCTGGTGACCGACACCCTGCAGTTCGGCATCACCATGACGGGCACTTTCGCCGTTGCCTGGTTCGCTCTCCAGCAGCCCCAGGTGGGCGGACTGGAGGGTCTGCTCGCCCAGTTGCCGGCGGACAAGCTGGCGCTGCTCCCGGATTTCGGCAACTGGGAGAATGCCTTCGCCGTGTTCGTGCTGCCGCTCACGCTGCTCTGGTGGAGCGTCTGGTATCCGGGCTCGGAACCCGGCGGCGGCTCGTACATCGCCCAGCGCATGCTCGCCTCGAAGACCGAGCGCGATGCCATCACCGGCACGCTGCTTTTCCAGGTACTCCACTACGCGCTGCGTCCCTGGCCCTGGATCCTCGTCGCCTTGTCCTCGCTGCTGGTCTATCCCTCGCTGGAAGACATTCGCCTGGCCTTTCCCTACGTGGACCCGTCGCTGATCGGTGATGACATCGCCTATCCCGCCATGATGGTCTTCCTGCCTGCCGGCTTCCTGGGCTTCGTCGTCGCCGGGACGCTGGCAGCCTACCGCTCCACCATCGAGACCCATCTCAACTGGGGCACTTCCTACCTCGTCCATGACTTCTATCGCCGGTTCCTGCGACCGGGTCTGGACGAGCGGCATTACGTGCTGGTGGGACGCCTGACCACGGCAGGCCTGATGATTCTCGCGGGCCTGTTTACCTATGCGCTCGGCACGGCCAAGGATGCCTTCAACCTGATTCTCTCCATTGGCGCCGGCACCGGCCTGCTGTACCTGCTGCGCTGGTTCTGGTGGCGGGTCACCGCCTGGGCAGAAATCGCGGCGATGGTGACCTCCTTCCTGTTGGCGGTCGCCTTCTTCATCGCCCGACGCAACGGCGCCGAGTTCCCCGAGAGCACCTCGCTGCTGACGACCGTCGCCGTGACCACGGTGGCCTGGGTGGCGGTGGCCTGGTGGGGCCCGAAAACCGACGAGGAAGTGCTCGACCGATTCTATCGCCTGGTGCAGCCGGCGGGGCCTGGATGGAAGACGGTCCGCCGGCGTGTGCTGCTTGTCCCCCAGCGCGGTGACAGCACGGAGCAGCGCGGCGCCGACATGGCCAATGCCCTGCTCGGCTGGGTGGCCGGGTGCGCTTTCGTCTATGCCGCCCTGTTCGGAACAGGCAGCTACCTGTACGGTCGATGGCCGCAGTTCATCGCCTGCGTGGTCGTCTGCCTCGTGAGCGGTCTGGGCCTGAAAATGGCCCTGAACCGCCTGCGCACTACCTCCTGATTCCCGACAGGACTCGCGGACTTCATGACCCAGCAAACCACACAGGCCGTGATTCTCGCTCGTGGTCTCGGCACGCGCATGCGTTCGCCCGCCGCCGCGGCAGCCGGTGGCTTGCAGCCGCTGGCCGCAGCACAAAGTGCCGCCGCGGAACAGGGTGCGAAAGGCATGATGCCGTTCGCGCACCCATTCCTGGACTACTCGTTGTCCGCGCTTGCCGATGCAGGGATTCGCGAGGCAATCCTCGTAGTCGGACCCGAGCACGGACAGATGCGCGAGTATTTCACGCAGACCGCGGCGGGCCGTCGGGTCGCCGTGCGTTTCGCCATCCAGTCGGAACCGCGCGGAACGGCGGATGCCGTCCTCGCCGCTGCCGGTGCGGTGAGGAACGCGCCCTTCCTCGTGCTGAACGCCGACAACCTCTATCCCACCCCGAGTGTCACCCGCCTGACCGAACTCGCGGACAACGGTCTCGTCGCGTTCGAGGCCGACTCCCTCGTGCGGCACAGCGGTCTCGAGGCCGAGCGAGTACTGAAGTTCGCTCTCCTCGACCTCGATGGCGAAGACTGCCTTCGCACCATTCGGGAAAAGCCCTCGCCCGATGACCCGCTCGCCCGTCGGCCCGAACGTTGGGTCTCGATGAATCTCTGGTCCTTCACACCCGCCATCTTCGCGGCCTGCGCCCGCGTGGTGCCCTCGCCGCGCGGCGAGCTCGAGTTGCAGGACGCGGTCCAGGGGGCCATCGCCGGCGGCATGCGCTTTCAGGCAATCCGCTCGCATGAGCCGGTGCTCGACCTCTCCACCCGTGCCGATATCCCGACGGTTGGGCAGCGATTGGCGGCCCTGGACCCCCATCCTTAGGGGGGATGATGGAGACAGTGGCCACCGCGGCGGTCCTCCGCTTTCGGGTACCCGGCAGGGTGGAACTGGTTGGCAAGCATGTCGACTACGGCGGTGGTCGCTCCCTCACCTGCGCCACGGCAGCGGGGCTGCAGGTCACCGCCCGATTCAGCGCCGAACCGCGGATCCGTGTACGCAGCCGGCAGCACCCGGATGAAGTCTTGCTGCCGCTCGCGGACGGGTTACGGCATCCCGGGCCCGCCTGGGGCGTGTATGTGGGCGCCGTCGTGCGACGGCTGACCCGCGATTTCCCGACCGTGACGCGTGGCGTCGACCTCGACATCGACAGCGATCTTCCCGATTCCGCGGGGCTGAGCAGCTCCAGTGCGCTGGTGGTGGCCTGCGCCCTGGCACTGGTGGCCGCGAACGGCCTGCGCTCCACTGCCCGTTGGCGCGACGCCTTTCCCGATGTCCTGGCGGAAGCCGAGTACTTCGGAGCGATGGAATCCGGGACCCCGTGCGGCCCGTTCGCCGGTGATGATGGCGTTGGTGTGCGCGGCGGTGCCCAGGACCCCATCGCCATCCTTTGTTCGCGTGAGAACGCGGTCGGCCAGTACGGCTACTTGCCGGCGCGCATGGAGGGATTCATCACCTGGCCGGCGACGCATCGCCTGGTCATCGGCGTGAGTGGGGTGCAGGCCACCAAGACCCGGGAGGCGCGCGTCGCCTACAACCGCTTGAGCGATGCGCTCCGCGGCAAGCTCCCAGCCAGCCCCTGGGTAGAGGCTCGGCGCGCGCAGTTCCATGAGGAAGTGGCGGTGATCGTTCCCGGTGTGGCCAGCGCCCTGCACGCTGCCGACTGGCCACGACTGGGTCGATTGGTCGACCGTTCGCAGGAACTCGCCGAGACCGTCCTCGGCAACCAGGTTCCGGAAACCATCCAGCTGCAGCGGTTGGCGCGCGACGGCGGTGCCATCGCCGCCTCGGCCTTCGGTGCCGGCTTCGGCGGCGCCGTCTGGGCGATGGTGGCGGAAACGGAAATCGACCACTTCATGCGGCGCTGGCAAGTCAGCTATCTGGCGCACCACCCGGAGAGGATTCATGACTGCCGGTTTTTCGCCATGCGGCCGGCCGGTCCGGCCGGGCCATTCCTTCCCGACACCCTGTGAGCATGCTCAGGCGCCCGGGAGGCGGATGTCGAAGGTGATGGTCAGGTACCACCCTGATCGATGGCAGCCACGACCGACGCCACGGATGCGCCCAGCAACCGGACCACCTCCGCCGGTGCCAGCCTGACCTGCAGACCGCGCTGTCCGCCGTTGAGATAGACATAGTCGTGACTCAGGGCAGCGGCCTCCAGCACCATCGGTA
>JBJTPC010000260.1:0-2015 GCA_046074905.1 Gammaproteobacteria bacterium | reverse complement strand
CGTCGACCACCAGAATCGTCGCCCCACGCGACGCCGGATTCCCTGCCATCTCCGTCATCCGGACGTGGCCGACGTTGGTCATCACGAGTGCACTCCTCCCTGACATTCAGGATCGGGAACATGATGTGCTCTGTTGAATTCTCCGCTGCGGTTGTATTGTGTCGCGGCGATCATGAACAGACCGTGTCAGAATCTTGACAATTCGTTCATGATTTCCAGACGCTCGTGGGTGGCAATGATGCCTCATGAAATTGTTCCCGTGGTATCCGGCTTGATTCCCATCGTGTCGTTTCCCGTATGCGCCTATTGATCGTCGAAGACGACACTGCCACGGCCCGCATGTACCGGCTCGCGCTCACTGCCGATGGTCATGCCGTCGACGTCGCTGCCACCGGCGAAGAGGGACGGTTGCTCGGTGCCACGACGGAGCACGACGGGATCATTCTCGACCTCGGACTCCGCGACCGGCATGGCCTGAAGGTGCTCGCCGAGTGGCGCCGGGCCGGGATCAGCACCCCGGTGCTGGTGTGTACTGGGCAGGACTCGGTTGACGACGTCGTGCTCGGCCTCGATTCCGGCGCCGATGAGTACGTGGTGAAGCCGGTCGCGACCGCCGAGTTGCGGGCGCGTGTGCGAGCGCTGGTCCGCCGCGGACGGGCCGGTGCGCCGAGCCAGGAGCAGTTGATTGCCGGCAACGTGTGTCTCAATAGGCTTTCGCGTCAGGTGCTCGTGAGCGGAAAGCTCGTCGGGCTCACGCCGCGCGAGCTTGCCGTGCTCGAGTATCTGCTGTTGCGACCACAGGAGGTGGTCAGCCGCACCGAACTGCTCGAGAAGGTATGGGACCTCACGTTCGATCCGGGCTCGAACGTGGTGGACGTGCTGATCGGGCGTGCGCGCCGCAAGCTCAGGACAGCCGGGGCGACGCTGTCTATTGCCAGCGTGCGAGGGGTGGGATTCACCGCCCGCTCCGGCGCCAGCGTCTGCTGACTCCGACGCGCAAAACGCGAACCGGTCAGGCTCTCGTCAACGGAAAGTCCGCCCAGAACGTGGACCCCTTCCCGATCGCGCTCTCCACCCCAACCCGCCCATGGTGGGCCTCCACGAGACGGCGCGTAAGCGCAAGCCCCAGCCCCCAGCCTCCGTGTGTCGTGCCATTCACCTGCTCGAAGTCCACGAACAGGCGCCGCTGATCGTCGACGGCAATGCCGATCCCGGTGTCGGCTACTGCGAACCGCAGCATTCCCTCGACCGTGCGGCGGACCTGCAGGGACACACACCCTCCCGGCGGCGTGAACTTGATTGCATTGCTCAGGAAGTTGTACAGCACCTGACGCAGGCGCACGACATCCGCCTCGAAGGACAACGCATGCACACCCGGATCCGGCTGCATGTCGAGCGTGACGTGCGCGCTGCCTGCAATGGGGCGAATGGTGCTGTCCACATCGGCCAGGAGTGCCGAGAGGTCGACGGGTTCCAGGCGGAGCTCGAGTTTGCCCGCTTCGATGCGCGCCGTATCGAGCACGTCATCGAGTAGCGGCAGGAGATGGCGGCCGCTCGACAGCACATCCGCAAGGACCTCCCGCTGCACATCGGAAACGGGACCGACGACCTCGTCGTGCAGCAGCTCGCTGAAGCCGAGAATGGCGTTGAGCGGCGTTCGGAGTTCGTGGCTCAGGTAGGAAACAAATGCACTCTTGCGGCGCGAGGCTTCCTTCAGTTCGAGGTTGGCATCGGCAAGCCGGAGCTGTTCGGTAATGTCATCGACAGTCGCCACGGCACCGGTGATGTTGCCGTGCTCGTCGCGAATGGGGGCGGCGGCATTGAGCAGGACGGCGGTCCCCCCGTCGAAGCGCGCGATGCGAATCACTTCGCCTGCCGACGTTTCGCCTTTTAGCACGGCGCGGGCGAGCGCCCAGTCTTCAGGGCCGAGGGGCTGGCCATTATGCATCCACCAAGCGCGATACTGCGAATACTCACCCACGGCGTTCGCCTGCGGCGCTCCCCCCCAGATTTCG
>JBJTPC010000259.1:0-2435 GCA_046074905.1 Gammaproteobacteria bacterium | reverse complement strand
GCTTCGGGTGCCGGCGGCGGGTTGGGGCTCATCGGTTCACTTGGCGGGTGTCGCCGCCGCGGACTTGGCCTTGTAGGCCTTCACCTGGTCGTTGAACTTGCCGGCGAGAGCGGTGAGTTCATCGACTGCCGCGTCGTGCTTGGCGTTGGACATGGCGGTGAGGTTCTTGCGCTGCTCGTCCGTCAGCGAGGCATCGGCGAGGGCGGCCTGCAGTTCGGTATCGAGGCAGGCGTTGTAGGCCTCGACATCCTTGTTGAACTGCGTGACGGATGCCTTGCCGGCCATCATCTCTTCCTTGGTGGCGGTGTTGCCGTCGGGCAGGCTCGCCGGTGCCTTGGGATACGGGCAGGCCGCGAGTGCCATCGGTGAAGCCAGCAGCAGGGCGGCCAGGGTCGGGAAAGCGAGACGGGTGACGCGGGACATGGATGTGGTTCTCCGACAGTGGGCCCCCGGGGCCCGAACACTGCCGATGATAACCTTAACCCCCGCCCGGCGTGGGGCCCGGCGATGGCGAGGATGGGAACAGGGATGGAAGAGCGCATGCCGGTCGGCCTGCAGCGGTTGGTGGTGCCCAATCCGGGCCCGATGACCGGCCCGGGTACCAACACCTACCTGCTGGGGCAGGACGAGGTTTGGGTCATCGATCCCGGCCCGGAGCTGCCTATGCATGGCGCGGCCTTGCTCGCCGCACTCGGTGGGCGTCGGGTGGCCGGCATCGTGTGTACCCATACCCACCGCGATCATTCGCCGTTGGCCGCCTGGTTGCACGAGCGTACCGGGGCGCCACGGTTCGGGCGGCGTGCCCGTCATGCCGCCCATCAGGACCCGGGTTTCGTTGCCGAAGTCGAGCCGGAGGATGGTCACCTGCTCGGCACCGACGTCGGCACGGTGCAGTTGCTGGCCACCCCGGGCCACGCCTCCAACCATCTCTGCGTGTGGTGGCCGGTGGCCGGCGTACTGTTCACCGGTGACCATGTCCTCGAGGGGGTCACGCCGGTGATCCTGCCGCCCGACGGCGACATGGGGGAGTATCTCGCTTCCCTGGAGCGCTTGCGCCAGTTGCCGCTTCGCGCCATTGCGCCCGGACACGGTCGCCTGATCACCAACCCGCTCGAGAATCTGGCCGCCCTCGTGGCCCACCGGCTCCGTCGCGAGGCGAAAGTGCTGGCGGCACTGGCCGCGGTGGCGGCGCAAGGACCGGTATCGCTGGATGACCTGCTGCCGCTTGCCTACGACGATGTCCCGGTGGCCATGCACGGCTGGGCCCGCTACTCGCTGCTGGCGCATCTGCTGAAGCTGGTCGGGGAGGGGCGGGCGCTTTGCAGCGGCCAGCCGCCGGTGGAAGGTGCTGCCGACCAGCGGCTGTTCGAGTTGCCGGCCCCGTGAATCGGCCGGACCCGCATCGGCCGAGGGCCGATGCCGTCGAGGGCCCGCTGGGCGTCCGTTTCGAGCGGGTGCATCTGCGACTGGGCGACAGCCATCTCCTTCGCGGCGTTTGCTGGGAAATCTTGCCGGGGCAGCGCTGGGTGCTCTCCGGCGGCAACGGTGCTGGCAAGACCCAGCTATGCAAGCTGATGGCGGGCGAACGTTGGCCCACCCCACTCGACCGACGGCGGCAGGGTGATGGATTGGTCTGGACCGCGTCGGACGGGCACGAACTCGAGGCAGTCGAGGTGCTGCCGCGGCTGCTGCACGTCTCGGGTGAGCACCAGGACCGCTACGCGCGCCGGGACTGGAATCTGCGAGTGCGCCAGGTCATCGGTACCGGCTTCGACCGGACCGCCATTCCGCTCCGGGCATGGACGCGTCGGGAATCCGCCGAGGTCACTGCAGCAGTGCGGTTGTTCCGGCTGAAAGCCCTCGAGCGTCGACGCTTTCTCGAGCTTTCCTACGGCGAGCGACGTCGTGTCCTGCTGGCGCGGGCGTGGGTGGCGCGTCCCGGGCTGCTGCTGCTCGACGAGCCCTTCAACGGCCTCGATGCCGCCCATCGCCGCGCCGTGCAGTCCGCACTGCGCGTGCTGTTGCGGCAGCGTTGCACGGTGGTACTCACGACCCACCGCACCGAGGAACTGCCTGCCGGCTTTGCCCATCACGCCCGAGTGGAGCGCGGTCGGGTCCGCTTTGACCTACCCCCGGCGGTGCGTGAACCTAAGTCGTCGAGGCAGGTGGCAGGCGTGCGCTCGACGCGCCCGCCGGTGGCCGATGGGATCCCCGTTGCCTGTGCCGCCCCTGCCCCTGCGGCCGACCATGGCCGAGTGGCAGCACGCCCGCGCTCCCCGGTCCTCATGGCGCTGCGCTCGGTCGATCTGTACCGCGAGTGGCGTCCCGTCCTGCGCGGTCTGGACTGGACCCTCCATCGGGGTGAGCACTGGGTCGTGCGCGGTGCCACCGGCAGCGGCAAATCGACGCTGCTGCAACTGCTGCACGGCACGCGC
>JBJTPC010000258.1:0-4155 GCA_046074905.1 Gammaproteobacteria bacterium | reverse complement strand
GTCGCGCAGCGGCGGCACGCGCATCACCACCACCGCAAAGGACGAGTAGAGGTCACGCCGCAGCAGGCCGGGCGAATCGCCGACCCGTTGCTCGATGCCGGGCAGCACGCTGGCCGCCCAGCGGACATCCAGCACCTGGGGCGTGC
The DNA here is from genome assembly GCA_046074905.1 of Gammaproteobacteria bacterium. Lineage (GTDB taxonomy): Bacteria > Pseudomonadota > Gammaproteobacteria > Steroidobacterales > Steroidobacteraceae > CAIOHZ01. Next base: position 4,009 of record JBJTPC010000258.1, on the reverse strand, counting down.
CGCCCTCCGGGAGGTAGCGCCCGGCCTCGATATCGGCGGCCAGGACCCGCTGCGCCGTCGCGGAGAGGTCCTCGAGGTTGTTGATGAACAGGGTTCCACCGGCGGCTTGCGCGTAGTAGCCGGGTTCGGTGGCGGTGCCGCGCAACGCGCGTGCCGCCGAGGCGTCCTCCAGCAGCCCGCCCACCACGGTGACGAACGCCTTGCCCGGCCGGCCGAGCTGGTGCAGGTAGCGGGCAAACGCCTCGCGGCCGCTGCCCGACTCGCCCTGAAACACCACGGGTGAGGCGTGCGGTGCCACGTGCTGCAGCTGTTCGCGCAACTGGGCCATCGAGCGGCTCTTGCCGACCGGTGCCGGCAATCCGCCGCCCAGCAGGCGTGCCCCCTTGCGCCGGCGACGCCCCGCCTCGAGCGCGCGCTCGACGGTACGCAACAGCTTGTTGAGCGACAGCGGCTTCTCGACGAAGTCGAAGGCACCGAGCCGCGTTGCCTCGACCGCGGTCTCCACCGTGCCATGACCGGACATCATCACCACGGGACAGCGCAGCCCCCCCTCCCGCGACCACTCGCGCAGCAGCGAGATGCCGTCGGTGTCGGGCATCCAGATATCGAGGAGGATCAGATCCGGCTCCTCGCGCGAACGGGCCGCGCGGGCGGCAGCGGCATCGCCGGCGACGTCCACTTCGAAGCCCTCGTCGGCGAGGATCTCCTGCAGGGTGCTGCGGATGTCGGACTCGTCGTCCACCACCAGGATGCGGGATGCCGTCATGCTCGCTCTCTCCTCGACTCGCCCTTGCGCGTCTCGCGCACGCCCAGGTCGGCGCGTGCCCGGTCATTCAACGGTAGCGTCACCAGCACCTGCGCACCACCCTCGGCGACATTGTGCGCCTCGATGCGGCCGCCATGCTCCTCGACGATCTTCTTGACGATGGCCAGCCCGAGGCCGGTGCCCTTCGGCTTGCTGGTGACATAGGGATCGAAGACCTGCCCCATGAGTTCCTTCTGGAAGCCCGGGCCATTGTCCGTGACCTCGAGGTGTACCACCGGTTGCCCGTGCAACTCGCCGGCGAGCGTCGAGACCCGCACACGGGCCTCCGGAGTGCCCTCGAGGGCCTCCAGCGCGTTCTTCACCAGGTTGGACAGAATCTGCCGCAGCCGTCCGCGGTCAGCCTCGATGGGCCCGAGGCCCGCGTCCAGCGACAACTCCAAGCGCACCGGGCGATCGGCCGCGCGATAGGGATCCGCCACCTCGCCGACCAGGGCGTTCAGGTCGAACGGCTCCAGTACCAGTTGCGGTGCCCGGGCGTATTCGCTGAACGCATTCACCATGCCCTTCATCGCCTCGACCTGCTGCACGATGGTGTGCGTGGCGCGTTCGAGCACCTGGGCATCGCGCTCGTTCATGCTGCCGAGGAACTTGCGGCGCATCCGTTCGGCGGACAACTGGATCGGCGTCAGCGGATTCTTGATCTCGTGCGCCAGTCGCCGCGCCACCTCGCCCCAGGCGGCGTCCTTCTGCGCCTGCAGCAGCGTGGTGATGTCGTCGAACACCACCACGTAGCCGCCGGGCGTCTCGCCGACGGCGGGCAGGGCGGTGCAGGCACACATCAACTCCCGGCGCGAGCCTTCGTCATGCAAGGGCAACTGCTCGCGCCACTCGGCCTGGCCGGCGTGCAGCCGCTCGCCCACCCACTCGAGGAACTGGCCCAGCCAGCCGCTGCGGCGGGCCGCCTCGTCGAGTTCCAACCCCGCCACATCTTCAGGATCGACGCCGAGGATGCTGCCCGCCGCCGCATTCATGCTGCGAATGCGCAGGTCCGGCTCGAAGGCGATGACGCCGGTGGAGAGGCGCGCCAGCACGGTGGCGAGGTTGGCCCGCTCCTTTTCCACCGCGGCACGACTCAATTCGGTCTCGGCGCGGGCGCGAGCCAGGCGCTTGGTCATCTCGTTGAAGGACGTGACCAGATAGCCGATCTCGTCCCGAGAAGGCAGCGACAGCCGGGTCTCGTAGTCGCCCTTGGCGACGGCGCGGGTGCCGGCGATGAGGTCCTGCACGGGCTGCACCAGGCGCTGTGCCCAGAACAGCGCCCCGTACACGGCAGCCAGCAACGACAGCAGCAGCACCATGGTGAGGGTCAGCGCGAAGGTTCCCTTGAGGTAGGGTCGCTGGTAGGTCAGCCGGCCGTACTGGGCCGAGGCCCCCTGCACCCCTTCCGCGAGGCGCGCGAGGCGGTCGGGAATCGCGTACTGGCCGACCAGCACCAGCGGCTCTTCACCCGGGGCCCGGCCCGGGAGCGGTGCAGCGGTGAACACGCCGTACCCACCATCGCCCGTCGGGTCGAGACTGACGAACGGTCGCGCCTGGCGCGCCTGCAGCATCACGTCCTCGCCGGGGAGTTTCGGCAGTGCGCCGGCACCGGCGGACGAGGAGAAGGCCACCAGGCGACGGTTCGCGCCGATCACGGTCATTTCCTCGGCGCCGTTCGCGCGCCGAATCGTGTCGAGCCGGATGACGATGCCGACCTCGCTCTCGCCGGAAAGCTCGCGCGCCGCGCCTTCGGTACGGGCCAGGAAGTCACCCATGCGCAGGCTGAGGCTGGAGCGCGACAGCGTGAGCGCGTCCTCGAAGCCCTGCCGGACATTGACATCGAACCAGCTGTCGATGCCACGATTCAGGAACTGCAGCGACAACCAGTAGACCACCAGCAGCGGTGCCACCGCGAGGACGGCGAACGTGCCGACCGCGCGCAGCATCATCCGCGAACCCGGGACGTGGCGCCGATAATCGTGCGCCAGCCGCCAGGCCTTGCGCCCGATCAGGCCCAGCAGTACCAGGATGCCGATGCCGTTCAGGCCCAGCAGCACCGGCTGCAGCCGCGCAAAAGCAGTGGCGTCCGCGGCCGTACGCAGCAGCAGCCCCAGCGACAAGGTCACGAAGGCCAGACCCAGCGTGACGTAGGTGAGCGGCAGGTAGCGGATCCAGCCCCGCGGCGCAGGGGTCGTCGCTCCCGACGAACTGCCCTGCGCCACGCTCATGGCCGCACCGTCCAGGTGTACCAGTCGGTGGTGCGCTTCCACTGCACCCAGAACATCAGCACCTTCAGGCTGTCCGGCACGCCGCCGACCTCGGCGGTGGCACGAACCGAGGCTTCATAGCGTGCCGCGTCCCGCAGCAGCGGCGCATCGATGATGGGAATCCCCCGCGGCCGCGCGAGGTGTTCCAGCGCCGCGGCCTGCGTCGTCCAGGAGGTCTGCTGTCCGGTGTTGAGGTGGGTCACCAGCCAGCGGTCGGAGAGCGCGTGGTACTGCAGGCGCCAGCGCTGCTCCAGCGAGGCCACGGCGGCATCCGGCAGGAAACGCCGCTGCCGCCGCAGCTGGCTCTCCAGGGTTACGGTGACGGGAACACCGTCGCGCAGCGCCTCCTGCGCGGTGGCGGACAAGCCCAGCTCGAGCGTGGCGTTGAGCTGCATCACGCCATCCACGGGCTCGAGGTAGGCCGAGCGGACCTCGAACCGGGACTCCTCTTCCGCCTGCGCCGACAGCGGCCCCAGCAGGCCGCAGCACAGCCAGGCCGCAGCGGCGGCGAGGACTGGAAAGCGGCGCGGGAAACGGCGGGCAATCACGGGTCGAGGGTTCCGGAAGCAGGAAGCGCGGGATGGGTCGGGGAGCGGAGCAAGGCATAACCGAAGCCGTCCTGGTCCGCGGCACCGGGCAGCAAGGCAAAGCCGGGCAACCCCGGTGTCACCGCGGCGGGCAAGGCGGCAAGACGCAGCCTAGCAGACTCCGACTGGTCCACCGCGCCGGGCGTCCGTCGCAGGAACCGCCGTACCAGCAAGCCATTCTCGGCCTTGAGGATGGAGCAACTGGCATAGAGCAACTCTCCGCCCGGCACCAGCAGCGGCCACAGCGCCTCCAGCAGACGCTCCTGACTGGCCACGAAGGCCTCGATGTCCGAGTCGCGGCGCAGCAGGCGGATGTCCGGGTGGCGCCGGATGACCCCGGTGCCGGAGCA
>JBJTPC010000257.1:0-7101 GCA_046074905.1 Gammaproteobacteria bacterium | reverse complement strand
GGGAACCTGCGCCGGTTGGCTACCGCCTGGCCGCGCGGTGGCCACTCTATGGTCGCCGCCAGTCCCCCGGGTCGGCGCTGGCCGCAAGTTCCCGTCCGCCTCCCAAGGACGCTATTCGCCACAGCCGAACGACACCTTGTCGGCGAACGCGGCCTGGCCGCCTGGCTGCAAGGACTGGCGCCGCACCGCCTGCAAATCGTGCCGATGGCTGGACTCGACCGGGACCTCGATACACCGCAACAGGCGAGTCACTGGCGCCACGCGCCCGCCTGGCAGATCCGACGTCGGTTTTGATCAAGGCCTTTGGCGACATCGTCGATTGCCAGATGCCCGAACAAGAGGCACCCTTGCGTATCCGCACGAGGGGTGCCGGCCTCCCGGTGCCGCGCCGGCGGGCCACAGGGGGGATGAAACGAGATGTCCACGGAACCGCGTACCGACAAGCCGATCTTCATCGGCACCTTCGTGCTGCTGCTCGCGGCCTGCATCCCGATGTTCCTGTGGCCGGCGGAGTCCCAGCGGAACATTGTCGACATGTACCACTGGATCGCCGAGAACCTCGGCATCCTCTACCAGTGGGCGGTCATCGCGATCGTCGTGATGCTGCTGTGGGTCGGCCTCGGTCGCCATGGCACCCGCAAACTGGGCAATGCCGAGGATCAACCCGAGTTCTCGACCTTCAGTTGGGCCTCGATGCTGTTCTGCGGCGGTGTCGGTGCCGGACTCATCTACTGGGCCGCGATCGAGTGGGGCTTTTATCTCAAGTCGCCGCCTTTCGGCGCGGCTCCGGACTCCGATGCGGCGCGCGACTGGGCCAATGCGTACGGCCTGTTCCACTGGGGCCCCCTGGCATGGCTGATCTACGCCCTGCCGACCCTCTGCATCGGCTACCAGCACTACGTCCGTGGCGCGCCGGACCTGCGCTTCAGCACGGCGGTCTATGGATTGTTCGGCAAAGGCACCCGCGCCAACGTGGCGGCACGCATCATTGACGGCCTGTTCATGGTCTCCATCCTCGCCGGTGCCGGCACCTCGATCGCCCTGTCGGTGCCCATGGTCTCGGCCACCATTGCCGATTCACTCGGGCTTCACCGCACCCTCGCCATGGATATCGGGGTGGTGATCGCCTCGGTGACCATTCTCGCCATCTCCGCCTGGTTCGGGGTTTCCAAGGGCATCAAGAAACTGACGGACTTCAATGTCTACCTGGCCTTCGGCTTCCTCCTGTTCGTGCTGTTCGCCGGGCCGACCCTGTTCATCCTGCGCAGCGGCACGGAGAGCCTCGGCTTCATGCTGCACAACATGCTGCGCATGTTCACGTACACGGACCCCATCCACCGTACCGGATTCGTCGAGGACTGGACGATTTTCTACTGGGCGTGGTGGTTCTCGTATGGCCCGTTCATGGGCATCTTCGTCACGCGCATCTCGCGCGGACGAACGCTGCGCGAGGTGATTTTCTCGATGGCAGCCTACGGCAGCCTCGGTTGTGCCCTGTTCTTCATCATTCTCGGCAACTATGCGGCCCACCTCGACCTCACTGGACTGCTGCCGGTGGCGACCCTGCTGCAGCAGGAAGACCCGGCCGAGACCATCTCCTCCATCATCGGCTTCCTGCCGATGGGCGACGGGGCGCGGATGATTTTCAGCATCATCACCGTGATCTTCATCGCCGCGGCGTACAACGCCAAGGCTTACGGGCTTTCGGCCAGCACCACGGCGGACCTGCAGATTGGCCAGGATCCGGCGCGCTGGAACCGCGTGTTCTGGTCGCTGCTGGTGGGCTTGCTGCCGATCGCCCTCCTCTATCTCGAGGGCGGCATCACGGTGGCGAAGTCCGCGGTGCTGGTTGCCTCGCTGCCCCTGCTGCTGATCATCGGGTTGATGAGCGTCCACTTCGTGCGCTGTCTGGAAGCGGACAATCCGCCGCGGCCGACCGGTCAGTAATCGCCGCAACCGGCGCGGGAGCCCGAAGGACTCCCCGACAGCACAAGGCCCCCATGCGGGGGCCTTGTCGCGCCGGATGGCGGAAGCGGTGAGATTCGAACTCACGGACGGTTGCCCGTCGCCGGTTTTCAAGACCGGTGCCTTAAACCACTCGGCCACGCTTCCTTCCGCGGCATTGTAGCGCGCCCCTGCGCCGGGTTGGGACCCGCCATCAACTTGCCGGGAAGAGCTCCGCAAACTGCTCGCGCAGCCGGTTCTTCTGTACCTTGCCCATCGTGTTGCGCGGCAGTTCGGCCACGAAGACCACACGGCGGGGTTGCTTGTAGCGGGCCAGTTGTCCGGAGAGGCCCGCCAGCACCGTACCTTCGTCGAGCGCAGGGTCGCGTGCCTGCACCACCGCCACGACCGCCTCGCCGAGGTCGGGATGGGGCACGCCGATCACGGCGCTCTCCGCCACCCCGGGAATCGAATCCAGCAGATTCTCGAGTTCGGCGGGGTAGACGTTGAAGCCGCCGGAGATGACCAGATCCTTGGCACGCCCCGAAATGAAGACATAGCCGCGTGCATCGCGGTAGCCGAGATCGCCGGTGATGAAGTACCCGTCTGCCCGGAAGTCCTCGGCCGTCCTGAGCGGGTTGCGCCAGTAGCCACGAAAGACATGGGGTCCCCTCACCTCGATGACCCCGATGGTCCCTGGCTGCTCCGCCGCCAGATCGCGTCCGGTGAGGGGGTCGGCGATGCGCAACTCCGTACCGGGCAACGGCAATCCGACGCTGCCCGGCACACGCTCACCCTCGCAGGGATTGGAGGTGTTCATGTTGGTCTCGGTCATCCCGTAGCGCTCGAGGATGGAATGTCCGGTACGCGCCGCGAACTGCCGATGGGTCTCCGCCGACAGCGGGGCGGATCCGGAAATGAACAGCCGCATCCCGGCGCAGCACTCACGGGTGAACCCCGGGTCGGCCAGCAGACGGGTGTAGAAGGTCGGCACCCCCATGAGGACGGTGGCTGCAGGCATCCGGCGCAGGAGTTCCGGCACCTCGAAACGACTGAGGAAATCCATGGAGGAGCCTGCAGCGAGGGTGACATTGGTGGCCACGAACAGTCCATGGGTGTGGAAGATCGGCAGGGCATGCAGCAACCGGTCGTTCGCGGTGAACCGCCACAGGTCACGCAGGGTTCGGCAGTTGGCGAGCAGGTTGCCGATGCTGAGCATCGCCCCCTTCGAGCGACCCGTGGTTCCCGACGTGTAGAGAATCGCTGCGAGGTCCTCGGGCGATCGCGGCACGTCGTCGAACTGCTCCGGCAGGCCCGCCAGTCGCTCGGCCAACTCGCCCTCACCCCGTGCATCGAGCCCCAGTACCACGGGTACACCGCAGGCCTCCGCCAAACTCCCCATCGGCTCCCGCAGCGCGGCGTCGCAGACCAGACAGGTGGGGGCCGCATCCTCCAGGAAATAGCGGACCTCGGGCAGGGTATAGGCGGGATTGAGAGGCAGGTGGACCGCACCGGCGCGAACGGTCGCGAGATAAAGCAGCAGCGCCCGTGGCGACTTCGCCACCTGCGTGGCCACCCGGTCACCCGGGCGCACGCCGAGCGTCGTGAGCAGATGGGCAATCCGGGCGGTCTCGGCCAGGAGTTCGCCGTAGCTCAGGACCGCACCATCCTCAAGGTGGAGAAAAGGCCGGCACGCCTGCGGGAATCCGGCGCGGAAACTGCTGAAAAGGTTCGCCATGACCGACATCCAACCTGCGGGGACGGGAGTGCGCGATGTCACGCTGTGCAGTCGGCCTTCGGCGGCCTATGCTCGACCGCACCAGCGGTCCGGACCCACGCAGCACGATGGTACAACTCTCCCACGGATTGACGCAGGCCGAGGCGGGCGAGCGCCTGCTTCGGGACGGTCCCAACGAGCCGCGCCGCGCATCGGGACGTCGTTGGTGGCAGACCCTTGCGGAAGTCCTGCGGGAGCCCATGCTCGCCCTCCTGCTGCTGGCCGGCCTGGTCTACCTGGCCCTGGGCGATCGGGTGGAGGCCCTGGTCCTGCTCGGCTTCGCCTGCCTCTCCATCCTCATCACGGTGGTCCAGGAAAACCGCACCGAGCGCGCCTTGGAGGCGCTGCGCGACCTCGGCAGTCCGCGCGCACTGGTCGTGCGTGACGGCCAGCGCGTGCGGATTCCAGGCCGCGACGTGGTTCGGGGAGATCTGCTCTGCATCGCCGAGGGTGACCGCATCGCGGCCGACGGCCTCATTCTCGAGGCGCACCACCTTGCCGTGGATGAATCGCTGCTCACCGGCGAATCGGTCGCCGTCGACAAGCAGGGTGATGCAGCGAACGACCGCGGCCAGGTCTTCGGCGGCAGCCTCGTGGTCACGGGTCATGCGCTGGTGGAGGTCACTGCGACGGGGGACACCAGCGCGATCGGCCGGATCGGTAGACTGCTGGGCGAAGTCGAGACCGCTTCACCGGACCTGCGACGACAGACGCGGCGACTGGTGATCTGGTTTGCCTCGCTGGGCGGTGTGGTCAGCCTGTTGGCTTTCCTGCTGCACGGCTGGTCGCGGGGCGAGTGGCTCGAGGCCTTGCTCGCAGGCATCGCGATCGGAATGTCGATGCTGCCGGAGGAGTTCCCGGTCGTTCTCGCCGTGTTCATGGCCATGGGCGCACTGCGTTTGTCCAAGGCGCGCGTGCTGGCCCGCCGTGCCGCCACCATCGAGACCTTGGGATCGGCCACGACGCTGTGTACGGACAAGACGGGCACGCTCACCCTCAATCGCATGCGGGTCGTCTGCCTCGAGCTGCCGGATGGACGACGGTTCGATGCTACCGGCAGTGTCCCGCTCCCCGGAGAGTTCCGGATGCTGCTGGGTCACGGCCTGTTGGCCAGTGCACCGGAGCCGGTCGACCCCATGGAACTCGCCTTCCATGAGTTGCTGGCCCGACAGGATGCTGCGGCGCATCCCCATCCCGGAATCGGCCTCACCCTCGCCCACCGCTATCCACTGGCCGACCATCGGCTCGCCGTGTCGCACGTCTGGACGCCGGCGGGTGTCGAGGACCCGGCCCGCGTGGCGGCCAAGGGGGCCCCCGAGGCCATCGCCCGGCTATGTCGCCTGGCAGCGGGCGAGCACGCCGCGCTCCTGCAGGCAGTGGACCGTCTCGCGATCGATGGACTCCGCGTGCTCGCGGTGGCGGAGGCCGCCTGGTCTGGAAAGGAGAACGGCCACCGCACCGCTTGGCCAGAGGAGCCGGAGGAATTTGCCTTCCGCTATCTCGGGTTGGTCGGCTTGGCAGACCCGGTCAGGCCGGAGGTTCCTTCGGCCATTGCCGAATGCCAGGCGGCCGGCATCCGGGTCGTCATGGTCACCGGGGACCATGTGGCCACGGCCCGCGCCATCGCCGTCACGGCCGGCATCGCCACCAACCCCGCGGCGGTGAAAGTCCTGGATGGTCCGTCACTGGCGACGCTGGACGACGCGGCGCTGGCGCGAGCCGTGCTGGGTGTGGATGTCTTCGCGCGCATCCAGCCGGCGCAGAAATGGCGGATTGTCACGGCCCTGCAACGCGCCGGCGAGGTGGTCGCCATGACAGGGGACGGCGTCAACGATGCACCGGCCTTGAAAGCCGCAGACATCGGCATCGCCATGGGAGGACGCGGTACCGACGTGGCCCGCGAGGCGGCCAGCCTCGTGCTCCTCGATGACGATTTCGGGTCCATCGTGCGCGCCATCCGCCTCGGCCGGCGGATTTACGGGAATCTGCAGAAGGCCATGGGATTCATCGTCGCGGTGCATATCCCGATCGCCGGATTGGCATTGCTGCCGCTCGTCGGGGGACTGCCACCGATTCTCGGTCCCTTGCATATCGCCTTCCTCGAATTGGTCATCGATCCGGTCTGCTCGCTGGCGTTCGAGGCAGAACCGGGTGAGCGCGGGGCCATGCGGCGTCCGCCGCGGCGCCCGGGGAGCCCCCTGTTCTCACGCCAACGCTTGCTGCGTGCCACCGCCCAGGGCCTGTTGGCCGCAGCGCTGCTGATGGGCCTGGTCCTCGGCCTCGAACACGCAGGACTCGCCGCACCGCTGGCGCGCGGCACGGTCTTCCTGGCGCTGGTGGCCTGCATCGTCGCGCTGATCTTCGCCAACCGTACCGTCACCCGCGGGACTCGCCGCAGGAACCCGCTCCTGCTGTGGATCCTGGCCTTGCTGGCCGCCGTACTGGCGGTGGTGCAGGGCTGGCCACCCGCCGGGGCGGTCCTCGGACTGGCACCGCTGTCGCCTGGCTGGGCCGGGGTAGCGCTGGGGACGGGCGTGCTGCTTTTCCTGCTGGCCGAGCGGGTCAAGCCGGCGGCGGAACGATACGGGAGCCAGAAATCGTGAGATTTGGGGAACCCGGGTTTTCCCCCATGGTCAGATGACTTAGACTCGTTCCATCTGCCCCTACTACCGGAGTGTCCTTCTCATGGCCCAACCCGATGTTTCCGTGCTTGCCGGTACCGACAGCTATGCCGCCAGTGCCCAGCGGGTCTTGCGGAACACCTACGCCTTGCTCTCGGTCACCCTGCTGTTCAGCGCCCTCGTCGCCTGGATGGTGATGGCTTTCGACCTGCCGCGGATGCATCCGCTGCTCATGCTCGTCGGTTACTTCGGCCTGCTGTTTGCGGTCAATCGTCTCCAGAACAGCGCCTGGGGCGTGCTCGCCGTGTTCGGGCTCACCGGCTGGCTCGGCTACACCTTGGGTGGCATCCTGGAAATGTATCTGCGACTGCCCCAAGGCAGCGGTCTGGTGATGCAGGCGCTTGGCCTCACCGGCCTGACGTTCGTCGGTCTCTCGGCGTTCGTGCTCACCACCCGTCGCGACTTCGGCTTCATGGGCAACTTCCTTGCCCTCGGTGCCATCGCCGCCTTCCTGCTTTCCCTGGGCTCGTACTTCTTCGGTTGGACGACGGGGTCGCTGGTGGCTTCGGGCCTGTTCGTGCTCATCTCGGGCGGCATGATCCTCTGGCAGACCTCAGCGATCATCCACGGCGGCGAGCGCAACTACATCAGCGCGACCGTCACGTTGTACGTCAGCATCTACAACCTGTTCCTCAGCCTGCTCCAGCTCCTCGGCGTCGCCGGTTCGGATGACTGAATCCGGCCGCGCCAGGTCGCGAT
>JBJTPC010000256.1:0-2453 GCA_046074905.1 Gammaproteobacteria bacterium | reverse complement strand
CATCGGCACCAGGGGAAACGCCAGCAGCAACTCGTCCTCGACCAGTTCGCGCAGCGACTGGCGACTGTCATCGATGATCACGGCTTCATGATCCGCCGGGAGCTTCGACTCGTCTTCCTCGCTGGCCACGAAGGCCAGTTTCAGTTCCGCTTCGAGGGGCAGCGTAAACGGCTCGAGGCAACGCTGGCACACCACCTGTACCTGCGTCGCCACGGCACCCTGCAGTGCCGGAAATTCCTGCACCTCGTGGAAACTGAACCGCGCCTCGACCTGCCCTTCGCTGCTCGCCAGGCCAGCGGCAAAGCGCGGCAACTCGGCGAGCGGGTAATGGCAGACGAACCGCGACCCCTGCGCGGACAGCAGGCCGACGTCGACCGGATCCGCAGGGGTCTTCAGCATGGGGGCGGTATGATAGGGAGGAAGTCACCGGAAGTCAAAGCCATCTATGCTGCAACCTATTGTTTTTTTGGCTGGTTTTCATGAATCGTTTTGCCGGGCGATGGCGCCCGCAAGCGCGCTGGGTGCTGCATGACCCTTGCCACCCCCCTTTCCCCCACCGCCGGTCCTGCCCGTCCGGAGTCGCTGGTCCTGGGCTCGACCTCCCCCTACCGTCGCCTGCTGCTGGAGCGTCTCGGTTTGCCCTTCGTGGTCGCGGCACCGGGCGTCGACGAGTTTCCCCGTCCGGGTGAACCCCCTCATGGGCTGGCGGTCCGGCTCGCCGGACTCAAGGCCGAGGCCGTGGCCCGTCAGCACCCGGACGCCTGGGTCATCGGCAGCGACCAGGTCGCCGCTCTCGACGACGAGGTCCTCGGCAAGCCCGGGACCATCGAGACCGCCTGCCAGCAGCTGGCGATGAGCAGTGGCCGGGTGGTCACCTTCCATACCGCCGTCCGTCTGATGCGGGGCAGCACTGGTCGCCAGGAAAGCCATGTGGACATCACGCGCGTGAAGTTCCGCGTGCTCTCCGACCGGGAGATCGTCCGTTACGTCGAGCGCGACCGCCCGCTGGACTGCGCCGGCAGTTTCCGCAGCGAGGGACTGGGCATCACGCTGTTCGAGCGTCTCGAAACCGAAGACCCGACGGCCCTCGTCGGGCTGCCGCTCATCTGGCTGGCCGGGGCCCTGCGGCGCGCCGGGCTTGACCCACTCGGCGGGCCGTAGCGGCATCGGCGGCCTTTTTCCGCTTTCGCTTGAGGTTGCCCAGCGAATCGAGGAAGGTGGCGAGGTCCGCCGGGAGCGGGGCACTGAAAGCGTATTGCTTGCCGCCCGGCCACTCGAAGGACAGGGACTGCGCATGGAGGAACATGCGGGTCAGCCCGGCCTCGACCAGCAGGGCGTTATCCTCACGCACCGAGTACTTCTCGTCGCCGGCCACCGGGTGGCCGGCATAGGCCGCGTGCACGCGAATCTGATGGGTACGGCCGGTGTCGAGCTTGACCTGCAGCAGGGTGGCCAGGTTGCCGAAGAAATCCACGGGGATGAAGGTCGAGCGGGACTCCTTGCCGCGCGCATCCACCTTCACCACCCGCTCGCCTCCGGAACGGTGCTGCGTGGCCAGCGGCGCGTCGATGAGCTTGGTGCCATGGGGCCAGTTGCCCAGCACCAGCGTGAGGTATTGCTTCTCCATCAGGCCCTCGCGGATCAGCGCGTGGGCGGTCCGCAGGCTGGCGCGGTCGCGGGCCACCAGCAGGAGGCCACTGGTGTCGCGGTCGAGTCGGTGTACCAGCTCCAACTCCTCGTCCGGGCGACTGGCGCGCAATGCCTCGATGACCCCGAAACTCAGGCCACTGCCGCCATGGACAGCGAGGCCGGCCGGCTTGTCGATGGCCAGGAAGCGCTCGTCCTCGAACACCACTGCCGCCTCGATGGCATCGATCAACCCCTTGGGTACCTTGCGGGGCCCGGCGCCACCGCCCTCGGCGCCCTCGCCTGCCGGAGCGATGTCCGCCCGCATCGGCGGCAGCCGCACCTCGTCTCCCGCCGACAGTCGCTGTTCGGGTTTGGCACGTTTGCCGTTCACCCGCACCTCGCCTTTGCGCAGCAGGCGATAGACGGCCGACTTCGGCACGCCCTTCAACTCCCGGATCAGCCAATTGTCCAGCCGCTGGCCCTCGGCACCGGCATCGACGGTGACCTTGGCCACCCCCCTGCCGCCTGGAGGAACGGCAGCCGGGCGGTCAGTTGTGTGACGGGACATCAGGATTTCCTGTAAGATATTGATTTTTCGCGGGAACGCTGCTATCTTCCCATGCCCAAGAGCCCCCCGGGGCCGGCGTCGCGAAGCGGCTCCGGGTCGGTCAGGCTCAAGCGCGGTCTCCGGTGCCAACCCCCGGCCACCCGTCTGCCCCGAGGGGCGGCGCGTGCCCGGCAGGCTTCCGGGGTTCGCATCTTAGTGGGTTGCGGCGCACCCGGCCAAAGGTTTTGGCCACCGCCAAGGCAACCCTCGCTCGGCC
>JBJTPC010000255.1:0-7453 GCA_046074905.1 Gammaproteobacteria bacterium | reverse complement strand
TCCTGCGGAAGGATCCCAGGCTTGCGGCGAGACCGGTCCTGGTCGCTTGCTCGAGCCGGCGCAACTCGCCGCAGCGGTCTGGTCGCTGCTGCCCGCGGCGCTGCAGCAGGTTGCGGCCCCCGCGTCGGTGCCGTCTCCCGTCGAGAGCTCCTCTCCTGCTCGACCCTGGGTCGGTCGCAAGGTCGTGATCACGGCGGGTCCGACCCGTGAGCCCATCGATCCGGTACGGTTCATCACCAACCGTTCCAGCGGCAAGATGGGGTATGCCGTGGCCGCCGCCGCCTGTGCAGCAGGCGCGGACGTGGTGCTCGTGTCCGGTCCCGTCACCGTGCCCACGCCGGTCGGTGTGCGCCGGATCGACGTGGAGAGCGCCGAGGAAATGCACGCTGCGGTGCATCGCGTCATCGAGGGCACGGACGTCTTCATCGCTGCCGCCGCCGTGGCCGATTACCGACCGGACTGCTGCGCACGGGAAAAGATCAAGAAAGGGGCCGAGACGATGTCGCTGCAGCTGCGACGCGCCCCGGATATCCTCGCTTCCGTGGCCGCGCTGCCACCGGGCGCGCGGCCCTTCACAGTCGGGTTTGCCGCCGAGACCTGTGATCTCGAGCGCCACGCACGCGACAAGCTGGAGCGCAAGCGACTGGACTTGATTGCGGCCAACCAGGTCGGTCGTGACCAGGGCTTCGACCGCGACGACAACGAGCTGCTGGTGTTGTGGCGCGATGGTGCCGAGCGCCTGGCGCTGCAGGACAAGCAGGGATTGGCCGCGGCGCTGGTGCGACTGATTGACCGGCGCATGGGCGCCGCTGCGGAGGACCCATGACCCTGCGACCGCTCAAGGTGCGTGTGCTGGATGCCCGACTGGGGACGGAGTTTCCCTTGCCAACCTACGCAACCACGGGCAGCGCCGGGCTCGACCTGCGGGCGATGGTGGAGTCGCCGCTGGTCATCGAGCCTGGCGCCACGCAGTTGCTGCCGACGGGCCTGTCGATCTGGATCGAGGATCCGGGTCTGGCTGCCGTCATCCTGCCGCGCTCGGGCCTTGGCCACAAGCACGGCATCGTCCTCGGCAACCTCGTCGGACTGATCGATTCCGACTACCAGGGGCCCTTGATGGTGTCCTGCTGGAACCGCGGATCGACCGCATTCACGGTGGCACCCGGCGAGCGTATCGCGCAGCTGGTGGTGGTGCCGGTGGTGCAGGTGGCGCTCGACGTCGTGACGGAATTCACGGCCAGCGATCGTGGCGAGGGCGGTTTCGGTCACACCGGGCGCTGAGGCCGGGTAGCACCCGCGACCATCAGCGGGCGCTGGCGGATTCCGGGGCCACCCGCAGGTAGCCGCCGGGTCCGTAGTCCTTCTCGAGTCGCTTCAGCTCCCGGAAGCGTGCGATATCGCGCCCGAACTCCGCGCTGACCCGCGCGTACTCCTCGCGCTTGGCGGCGAGGTTGCGCTCCTGCGTCTGCACGTCGTTCATCGTGCGCACCAGATCCTCGGCGAGGCCGGGCGGCAGCGACGGCCCGCCGGACTTGCCGTTGTAGGGCCGGAAGCGACTGGCATTGTCCTGCAACTTCTGCAGGCGGGTGCGCAGCGACTCCAGATACTGCGTGGCGACGCGGACCTGGCCATCGATGAGGTCCAGCCGGCGGTCGCGCAGCAGTTGGATTTCCTCCACGGTCAGGTAAGTGGCGAGGAGGTTCTGGTCGCGTTGGCGCTGACGCAGCACGGTCTGACGCGCGGTGGTCTCGGCCGCGCGTTGCGTGGCGGCGGCAGCGCGCTGCGCCGGCGAGCGGGCGCCCTCGCGGATGCCCACGACGACCCCGCGTGAATTGAGGATTTCCACGTCTTGCGACGCATACTGGGGCGGCACCGAGTCGCCGGTTTGCAGATGTCCCTGGGCGTCACGCCAGCGATACATGGTGTGACCGCCCTGACCCTGCGCCGCCGTGGCAGGCACAGGCGCAGCAAGCAGTCCGGCCAGCAGCAGGCCGGAGACCAGGCGCGGCAGTGACAGGCTAGACGCCGTACTGCTCACGATAGGCTTCCATGGCGGGCAAGGCTTCCGGTGGCGCGGGGAGACGTCCGTCGCGCAATTCCTGGATGAGGTCGCCGAGGGACAGGATGCTCACCACCGGCAGACCCGTGGCCTCCACCTCCTGGACGGCAGAGGTGGTTCCCGTCCCCCGCTCCTGGCGGTCCAGTGCGATGACCACGCCGGCGGGGGTGGCGCCGGCCGCGTGGATGATGCCGACGGACTCGCGGATGGCGGTGCCGGCTGTCATGACGTCATCGATGATGAGGACCCGACCGGCCAGCGCGGCGCCGACGATGTTGCCGCCCTCGCCGTGATCCTTCGCTTCCTTGCGGTTGAAGCAGAAGGGGAAGTCGAGTCCGTGGCCCTCGGCGAGCGCCGCAGCGCTCACGGTGACCAGCGGGATGCCCTTGTAGGCGGGACCGAACAGCAGGTCGAAATGCAGCGCGCCGTCCGCCCGGGCTGCCGCGATGGCGGCCGCATAGGCCCGCCCCAGGGCGGCGATGGCCTTGCCGCTGCTGAACAACCCGGCATTGAAGAAGTAGGGGCTCTGCCGGCCGCTCTTCAGCGTGAAGGTGCCGAAGCGCAGGACGGATTGCGTCAGGCAGAGATGGATGAAATCGCTCTTCCAGGCGGGCGTGGTCATGGCACCTTCCATTATCCGGTGGTTGGCGAGGCGATTTCTGCCACTATCATCACACTTATGCGCATCCTCACCCTGAACTGCAATGGTATCCGTTCCGCCCGCACCAAGGGGCTTTTCGACTGGCTGCCCGGCCAGGCGGCCGACGTGGTCTGCCTCCAGGAGACCAAGGCCCAGGAGCACCAGTTGGACCACCCCGACTTCCGGCCCGCCGGATGGCATTGCCACTACTTCGATGCCGAGAAGAAGGGCTACAGCGGCACGGCGGTGTTTTCCCGCCGTGAACCGGACGCGGTGATTCGCGGCTTCGGCGTCGCCGAGTTCGACGGCGAGGGGCGTTATCTCGAGGCCCGCTTCGGCAACCTGTCGGTGGTCTCGCTGTACCTGCCCTCGGGCTCCTCCGGACCGGAGCGCCAGGAATCCAAGTTCCGGTTCCTGGAGTGCTTCCTGCCCGTGATGCGGGCCATGCGCGAGAGCGGGCGTGAGTACGTGCTGTGTGGCGACTGGAACATCGCTCACCAGCCCATCGACCTGAAAAACTGGAAGTCGAACCAGAAGAACTCCGGCTTCCTGCCGGAGGAGCGGGCTTGGCTGGATCAGGTGTTCGGTGAGCTCGGGTTCGTCGATGCTTTCCGTACGGTGAACCAAGAGGCAGACCAGTACACTTGGTGGTCCAATCGCGGCCAGGCCTGGGCGAAGAACGTCGGCTGGCGCATCGACTACCAGATCACCACGCCCGGGATCGGTGCCGCGGCGCAATCGGCCAGCATCTACAAGCACCAGCGCTTCTCGGATCATGCCCCGCTGGTGATGGACTACGACCATGTGGTCTGATGCGCTCGCCGGCGTCCGACCCTACCTGCAGCGTGCCCCGCTGGCGGCGTTCCTGCTCGGTGTCTCCTCCGGCGCCCCGTATGCCTTGATCGCGGCGACGCTGACCACGCGCCTGGCGCAGGATGGCATCGAGAAGAAGACCGTCACGGCATTCGCGCTGGCCTTTCTCGTCTACAACTTCAAGTGGCTGTGGGCGTGGATGGTCGATGGTGTCCGCTTGCCACTGCTCGGTCGCCTCGGCCAGCGAGTGTCCTGGCTGGTTTTCTCGGGCCTGCTGGTGATGATGGCCATCGTCAATCTGGCACTGGTGGATCCCAAGGCCAGCATCCTGGCGACGGCGCAGGCGGCCATTCTCGTGGCCGTTGCCGGGGCTACCTTCGATATCGTCATCGATGCCTATCGGATCGAACAACTCGCGCCCGAGCAACTGGGGGTGGGTGCGGGCATGTCGCAATATGGCTGGCGCATCGGCTCCACGGCGGCGGGCGGTCTGGCGCTCGTCGTCGCCGCACGCGAAGGCTGGGCGGTCGCCTACATCGCGTGTGCCGCGTTCGCGCTGCCAGCGATGGCCACCGGCTTGTGGCTCGGCGAGCCGGCACGGCGGCAGGTCGTGATTGCCCGCCAGCGCCTCGGTGAAGTGTGGTGGTCGGTGGTCGATCCGCTGCTGGAGTTCCTCCGGCGGCGTGGGGCATGGCTGGTGCTGGCCTTCATCCTCATGCACAAGATCGGCGATACGCTGGCCAATCTCACCTTCCGCCTGCTGTTCGAGGAGTTGGGTTTCACGAATGACGAGATCGCCCTCTACGATGTCGGCGCCGGCTTCTGGGCGTACTTGATCGGCATCTTCGTCGGTGGCGTGCTCTACCAGCGGGCCGGTGCGCGCGCTGCAGTGATGTGGAGCCTATGGCTGATGGCCATCTCCAATCTCTCCTTCGCGATGCTGGCCACGGTGGGGCATTCGAACGGCTTGCTGGCCGGGGCCATCTGTTTCGAGAACATTGCCAGCGGCATCGGTGGTGTCGCGGTGGTGGCCTACTTCTCCTCGCTATGCGACCTGCGCTATACCGCCTCCCAGTACGCACTGATTTCGGCTGCGGCCAGCATTGTCGGTCGCCTGCTGACCGGCACGACGGCAGGGGGCCTCATCGACAGCTTCGGGTACACGAGCTTTTACCTGCTCACCACCGTGGCGGCACTGCCGGGCATCGTGCTGTTCTGGTGGATGCTGCGCCGTGGCCTCGTGGACGAGTCGGGGCGCCCGACGGGTCCCGCCGGAACTCCGTCCGGGTGAGTTCCCGGCATGTCCGGCGTGAAACTATGCGATCTCGCGGACTTGCCCGAGGGGGCAGTCATCCCGTTCAGGGTCGGTGAGGGTGACTGGCCATTGCATGGCGTGCTCGTCAGGCGGGCGGGTACCGTGACCGCCTTCGAGAATCGCTGTCCCCACGCCGGGCATCGGCTGGATTTCCCTCCTGGTCAGTTCACCACCCCCGACGGCCAATGGCTGCGCTGTGCCTCGCACGGCGCGCTGTTCCGATTCGCCGATGGCGAGTGCGTTGCCGGACCGTGCACCGGCGAGATCCTGCGACCGCTTTCCGTCGAGGTGCAGGACGGTGCGGTGTATTTCAGTCCGTCCGGGTGAAGGCGAGGTCCCAGGTGCCGTGGCCGAGACGATGGCCACGACGCTCGAACTTGGTGACAGGGCGCTCGGCGGGACGCGGAATGAAGGTGCCATCGGCCGCGAGGTTGCCGAGGCGCCGCTCCGCAGCCAGCACCTCGAGCATGTGGTGCGCATACGGTTCCCAGTCGGTGGCCAGACGCAGGACGCCGCCGATGCGCAAGCGCTCGACCAGCAGGGACACGAACGGCGGCTGGATGAGCCGGCGCTTGTGGTGGCGTTTCTTGTGCCAGGGGTCGGGGAAATAGACCAGGACTTCGTCGAGGCTGGCGGGTGACACCTGATGGCGCAGCAACTCCACCGCGTCATGACGGGCCACCCTGACATTCGACAAGCCGAGTTCCGCGACCCGTAGCAGCAGATGGCCCACTCCGGGCTCGTGCACCTCGGCACCCAGGTAGTCGCGCTCCGGATGGAGCGACGCCAGCGTGGCGAGTTGCTCCCCGTCGCCGAAACCGATTTCCAGGGTCACGGGCGCTTCGCGCCCGAACAAGGTGCGGAAGGCGAGCGGGGTCGTCGCAGGCAGCGCGCCATCGGCACCCGCCGGGCCGACGGCGGCTGCCGGAACGCCGAACCGTGGCCAGGATTCCTCGATGGCGCGCAACTGCGCCTGGGTGGCCCGACCGCCACGCTTCACGAAGGAGCGGATCTGGCGCTGGTGGGGGGAGGGGTCGGTGCGGTCCGTCATCTTGTCATCCGGCGTTGCGTCGGGATGACGCGGCGGGCCTCATTATCGCGCATCCGAAAGTTGTCTTCGACTTGTACGGATGCCACATCCGCGACGCTGCCGACACGATGGCCCCGTCACTCCGGGAGACTGTCATGCAGCCGAGAATCGAGCGTATCCTCATGGCCGGGATGGACGTCGAGCGTCAGCGCACCGCGCCGCCGCCGGGGTTCCCGAAGTTGCCGACGATCCCGTCCGCACGCTACACCGATCCGGCCTTCCAGGCCCTCGAGCGCGAATTCCTGTGGAAACGCTCCTGGGTCTATGCACTGCACCAGGACGAGTTGCCGAAACCGGGAAGTTTCCGCCTGTTCCGCAAGACCGGCTCTCCCATCGTGCTCACGCGCGGGAATGATGGCCGCATCCGTGCCTTCTACAATGCTTGTCGCCATCGTGGAGCACCATTGGTCGAGAAGGAGTGTGGCGAGACGAAAGGCTTCTTCTGCCGTTACCACGGCTGGACCTATGCCCTGGATGGGCGCCTGACGGCAGTCCGGGAGCGTCGCGACTTCATCGAGCTCGACACCCAGCAGTTGCCCTTGAAGCAAGTGCGTTGCGAGCAGTACGGCCCCTGGGTCTTTCTCAACGAGGACGAGCATGCCGTGCCGCTTCTCGAAGCGCTGCGGCCCGCCGTACAGCACTGGGAGAATCTCGGTGTCGGGAACATGCGGCATATCGCCAGTGCCTCGTTCGAGGTGGCCTGCAACGTGAAAGTGCTGATTGACGCTTTCCTCGAGACGTACCATCTCAAGTCCATCCATCCGGGAACGGTGGACCGGTTCCTGGATTCGCGTGGTACCCACATCGAATTGTTCCCGAATGGCAATTCGATGATGGTGACGCCACACCGCGACCCCGCCTGGCGCGACCCGGGCGCACGCGGGATGCCAGCGACCGAATCGGCCGAGGCGCTTTTCGCGGAGCAGAACCCGTCCTATCTGCTCTATCCGAACCTGGTCACGCCGCCCTGTGCGACCGGGATCCCGTTCATCACTTTCTGGCCGAAGACGGACCGGACGATGGAGGTGGATGTGCACTGGTTCGGGCCGGAAGGCTCGGAAGGACACGAGATGTGGCCCACGCGCATCAGCAACTTCGAGCGCATCCTCGAGGAGGATGTGCAGTTCGCACCGCGCATCCAGGAGTCCGTCGAGGCGCGGGGCTTCGACGGCATGGTCCTGTCCTATCAGGAGCGGCGCATCTACCACTGGCACGAGCAACTGGACCGCCGGATCGGGGTGGAGCGCATTCCCGAGGCACTCCGCATGAAACCGCTGCTGGCACCCTACGAGGCGCCTCCCGACGGTCCCTGCCAGGTCGCCGGAGTCGCTGCGTGAACGCGGGGTCTCCTCCGGCAATCGCGCCGCTGCCTGGCGGTGCGGGGCCAACGTACCAGGACTATCTGGATGCCGACAGCCGACCGGTGCCCGCGGTCCTTCGGGAACAGTCGCGACCGGATCTCGGTGTCGCGCCCATCGGGGCCGAGCGGTATACCTCGCAGGCATTTTTCGACCTCGAGGCAGCACGGATGTGGCC
>JBJTPC010000254.1:0-2581 GCA_046074905.1 Gammaproteobacteria bacterium | reverse complement strand
TGTCCTCGGCGCCCATCTCGCCTGGAGTGGCGATCACGAACTCGTGCTGGAGCGTGATGCCGACGACCACCGGCGACTGCTGATGGCGGCCCGTCTGGAGATCGGTGAGAGGGTACTCGCACAAGGTGAGATGTTCACGGGACCCACCGTCCTGGTCCACGTGGGCCGGGGAGGGCGTGCCGGCCTGCGTCAGGCCTTCCACCGGCATGTGCTCTCGAGCGTGCTCCCCGGGGTGGCCGTCGCTCACCCCCGCAAGGTCCATCTCAATACCTGGGAGGCTGTCTACTTCCACCAATCGTTGCCTGACCTGCAGGAGTTGGCATCGGCGGCGGCAGCCTTGGGGGTCGAGCGCTTCGTGCTGGACGACGGATGGTTTCTGGGGCGCCGGGACGACACCTCGAGCCTGGGTGATTGGACGGCGGATCCGGTGGTGTTTCCGGAAGGGCTGACGCCGTTGATCAGCCACGTGCGGGCGTTGGGGATGGATTTCGGTCTCTGGGTGGAGCCCGAGATGCTCAGTCCGGACAGTGAACTTGCGCGCGAGCATCCCGAATGGTGTCTGGCGATTCCGGATGCACCGCGTCCCACGCAGCGGCACCAGTGGGTGCTCGACCTGACGCGTGCGGAAGCGGCCGAGCATGTATTCCGCTGCCTCGACCGGTTACTGGCCTCGGGAAACATTGCCTACCTGAAATGGGACCACAACCGGGAACTCTTTCCCCTCGCCGGGCGCGCCTACGCGCAGGCTCAGGCCCATCTGTCGCTACTCGATCGCCTCCGGAACGCGTATCCCGGTATCGAGATCGAGACTTGCGCGAGCGGCGGCGGTCGGGTGGACTGCGGCATCTTGCGCCGGTGTTCCCGCTTCTGGGCCAGCGACAACAATGATCCGGTGGAGCGGCTGGCCATCAACGAGGGTTGGTTCCAGTTTCTGCCACCAAGGATTGCCGGCAACCATGTCGGTCCCAGTCCCAACCCGATTACCGGCCGTCAGACGTCCATGTTGTTCCGTGCCCGGGTGGCGATGTTCGGGCATCTCGGGGTGGAGGCCGATCCGCGCCGGATGTCGCCTGCGGACCGGGAACTGCTCGCCGTGCATATCGCCCGCTACCGGGAATGGCGCGAGGAACTCCACCGCGGTGATTGGTGGATCCCGCAGGGTCTGCTCCCGGGCATGTACGGCTGGTGGGTCATCGGGCGGGAGCGCAGCTTCGCGCTTCTGGCGCAAACCCGGTACGCCGGCAACCATGAGGTGCCCCCCGTGCGGTTTCCCGGCCTGCCGTCGGCCACCCGCTATCGCGTGACGCTCCCCGAGCCGTGGCCGGAGCCGGCCAGTCGCTATCTGGCGCAGCCGGCGCTCTGGAAAACCGGTCTCGAGCTGAGTGGTGCCGCGCTGGAAAGTGCAGGATTGTCCCTGCCGCTGGTGCATCCGGAAACGGCGTGGCTGGTGGTGGTAGAGGCGATCCGCTGAATGAACCGACAGGAGTTTGCCCGCCATGAGTGACTCTCCCGGTGCCGAGCCGATGAGGCTCGGTGTCTGCTACTACCCGGAGCACTGGCCCGAAACATGGTGGGAGGAGGATGCCCGGCGGATGGCGGACCTCGGCATCACGCGAGTGAGAATCGGTGAGTTCGCCTGGAGCCGTATCGAGCCCGAACCGGGTCGTTACGATTGGGGCTGGCTGGACCGCGCCATGGCAATCCTGCACGGGCAGGGCCTCGGAGTGGTGCTCGGCACTCCCACGGCCACCCCGCCGAAGTGGCTGGTGGACCGGATGCCCGACATGGTGCCCGTCGGACCGGAGGGACAGCCGCGGAAGTTCGGGTCCCGCCGCCACTACTGCTTTTCGCATCCTGGCTATCGGGCGGAGTCCCGGCGCATCACCGAGGCCCTTGCGCGACGCTATGGAACCCATCCGGCGCTCGTGGCTTGGCAGACGGACAACGAATACGGCTGTCACGACACCGTCGTCAGTTATTCCGCTGCCGCCGCCGCCGCATTCCGCGAGTGGCTGCAGGTCCGTTACCGATCGATCGATGCCCTCAACCGGGCCTGGGGCAATGTTTTCTGGAGCATGGAGTATCGCGACTTCGAGGAAATCGATCCGCCGCACCTGACGGTAACGGAGGCCAATCCGGCCCACGTGCTCGATTTCCGTCGCTTCAGCTCGGACCAGGTGCGCGGTTTCAACGCCGAGCAGCTCGAGCTGCTGCGTCAGCACTCTCCCGGGCGCGATATCACCCACAACTTCATGGGGTTCTACACCGCTTTCGATCATCATGCCCTGGGCGGCGACCTCGATGTTTCCACCTGGGACAGCTATCCCCTGGGATTTCTCGAGCAGTTCTGGTTCACTGAAGCGGATCGGCTGGCGTATGCGCGGCAGGGACATCCCGACATCGCTGCCTTCCACCACGATCTCTACCGCGGATGCTCGCGCGGGCGCTGGTGGGTCATGGAGCAGCAACCCGGCCCGGTCAACTGGGCGGCATGGAATCCGTCGCCGCTCCCGGGGATGGTGCGGCTCTGGACCCTCGAGGCAATGGCACATGGGGCCGAGGTGGTGTCCTACTTTCGCTG
>JBJTPC010000253.1:0-2580 GCA_046074905.1 Gammaproteobacteria bacterium | reverse complement strand
CCCCGGGCCCGGCCGAGCGGGCGGGTCCCGCCACGATCCTCGATGGGCGTGTCCAGCATCTCGAACACGCTGGCGCCTGCGGCGATGCCCTGCTGGAGCGGCCCGAAGACCTGGACCAAGCGGCGTAACGGTGCGGTCACGAGCATCAGGCCGGTGAGGAAGGACATGAAGTCGCCCACCGTCATCGTGCCCGCGAGCACGCCCCGAATCGCCACGTAAAGCACGCCGGACAGGGCCAATGCGGTGATGAGTTGCACCGTGGGATTGCTGAACGAGCGCGCCTGGATGAGCTTCATGTTCTGGAAGCGGTTGCGCTCGTTGACCACCGCGAACTGCGCCGCCTGGTGTTCCTGGGCGTTGAACACCTTGACCAGGCGATGACCGTCGATCGCCTCCTTCGCTACCCGGGTCACATCCCCCATGGAGCCCTGGATGCGGGTGCTGTAGCGGCGGAAGGCGCGGTTGACGATACGGATCAGCGTGGCGATCACCGGGGCGATCAGCAGGGCGAATGCCGCCAGTCGCCAGTTGAGCCAGAAGATGTAGACCAGCAGGCCGATGATGGTGAGCGTGTCGCGGATGAAGACCGTGACCGCATTGGTCGCCGCCTCGGCCACCAGCTCGGTGTTGAAGGTCAGCCGGGACAGCAATTGGCCGCCCGCTTCGCGGTCATAGTAGGCCGCGGGCAGGTCGAGATAGTGGCGGAACAGGTCGGCGCGGAGCTTCTGGATCACCTTGCGGCCGACGTAGCCGGGCGCGTAGCTCGAGAGGTAGTCGCCCACGCCGCGGATGGCGAACAGCACCACCAGGCCCACCGGCACGATCAGCAACGTGTCGGGATTGCGCTCGACGAAGGCACCATCCAGAAACTTCTTGACCCACCAGGCCATGGCGGTGTCGACGCCGGCGAACAGTGCCATGCCGAAGACGCCAAGAATGAACATGCCCCAGTGGGGCCGCGCATAACCGAGCAGCCGGCGCCAAACCGCCCAGGGGTTGTCCGCCAGCGCGAAATTGGTGACAGGCAGCGGTGTCTCGCCGGGACGTGCCATGACTCAGGGGCTCCCGGACCCGGTCGCCCCGCCATTCACGGTGGCGATGTTGACCTGCGTGAATCCGGCCCGACCGGCCACATCCATCGCCGTGACCACGGTCTGGTGGGTGGCCCGGGCATCCGCCCGGATGGTCAAGGCGCGCGCCTGGGTGCCGCCTGCGGCGTAGGGCTTCAGCGCCGCTTGCAGGGTCTCCGGGGACGCGTTGGCCAGCACCCGGTCGTTGACGCTGTAGAGGCCCTCGGCCGTGACCGCAATCACCACTGGGTCGGCCGGACGGCGGTCCGGCAGCGCACCGGACTCGGGCAGGGCAAGCCGCAAGCGCCCGTCCACCGTGAAGCTGGTACTGACCATGAAGAAGATCACCAGCAACAGGACCACGTCGATGAGGGAGGTGAGGTTCACCTCGGGCTCCTCGCGACGGCGCGGCTGGAAACGCATCGCTCAGCGATTTCCGCGCTCGCCGCCCGTGGCGGCGGCGGGACCGCTTCCGGCGCCGGCCGCGGCGGGCGTCAACCCGACGAACCGTCCGGTGGCACCGCTGGCGATGTAGGCCTGCTCGGCACGGGCCTGGATATCCAGCGCCTGCACCAGCCGCAAGGCTTCCTGTTCCATGCGTACGACGAGCGTGTCGACGCGACCCCGCAGATGGCGATAGGCCATCAGTGCGGGAATCGCGACGATCAGTCCGGCGGCCGTGGTGATCAGCGCCTCGCCGATGCCACCGGCAAGGGCACGCGGGTCGCCGACGCCCTGTGCGTTGATGGTGTTGAAAGCGGAGATGATGCCGGTGACCGTGCCCAGAAGCCCGAGCAGCGGGGTCACGGCCGCCACCGTACCGAGCGCATTGAGGTAGCGCTCGAGCTCGTGGACCACGTGGCGACCGGTGTCCTCGATCGATTCCTTGATGATCTCGCGCGAGCGATGGCGGTTCGACAGGCCGGCCGCCAATACGCGCCCAAGGGGCGAATTCTGGGCCAGGGAGGTGACATGACGATCGGCGAGTTGACGCGATTCAATCAGCTTCCAGACCTTGCTGGCGAGTTCCGGCGGCAGGACGCGATGTTCCTGCAGGCTCAAGAAGCGCTCCGCAATGATTGCCACTGCGACGATCGAGCACAGCAGGATGGGCCACATGACGGGCCCGCCGGTCTTGAAGATTTCCCACATCGGGCGGGGGCGCTCCTGCGCAGCAGCGTTGACTGCCGGGATGATACTCCTAACCGCCACCGCCCGGCCCGGCCCGCCACCAGCGGGGTGCGGTGTCCCTGAGCCCGCTGACCCGCGTTCCAGCAGGGCCGATCTCGACGGTGATTGCACCGGCCGCTGCGGTGGTCCAGACCTGTCGGCCCGCGGTCCGCCATCCTTCCACCACCGCCGCCTTCGGGAAGCCCCAGCGATTGCCGTAGCCCGCCGAGACGATGGCATGCCCGCCGCCCGCGATGCGGGTTGCGGCACGCAGCGTGGCGCCGCTCGCCGTGGTGCTGCCGTGATGCGCGACCAGGACCACTCGCGCGGGCCACGCGGG